>NZ_SRLV01000020.1:0-113685 GCF_006518205.1 Myxococcus sp. CA005
CCCCTGACAGGAGCGGCCTCCGCCGAGGCCCCCCTCTCCGCGACTCCACCCGGCGTCTCCGCGCCCCGGCATGCGTTCGCGCTGGCCGGGCTCACGGGGGTCGCGCTGGTGGCGCTCCTCGGCGTCGAGGGACCGGTGGCCACGCGCACGGTGCTCATCGGCGGTGCCTGTCTGGTGCTCTGGCTGACGGAGGTGGTGCCCTCGTTCGTACCCACGCTGTTGCTGCTGGGCGCCACGCCCGTCCTCCTGGGGCCGCTGGACCGTGCCTATCAGCTGCCGTCGGTGCTCGCGTGGTGCGCGGACCCGGTGCTCGTCCTGTTCCTGGGTGGCTTCACGCTGGAAGTGGCCGCCATGCGGCACGGACTGGATGCCTCGGTGGCGCGGCACGTGATGCGGCTGTCGGGTGGACGGCCTCGGCGGCTGGTGTTGCTGGTGATGGCGGGCGTCGCCTTCCTCTCCATGTGGATGTCCAACGTGGCCGCGGCGGCGATGATGCTGGCCGCGCTGCGTCCCCTGCTCCAGGCCATGCCCGCGGGCGCGCCGCTGCGGCCCGCGCTGCTGCTGGGCGTGGCCCTGGGCGCCAACGTCGGCGGCATCGCCACGCCCGTGGGCAGCGGTCCCAATGCGCTCGCCGTATCCGCCGCGTCCGAGTATGCGCAAGTCACCTTCGCGAAGTGGATGTCCTTCGCCCTGCCGCTCACGATGCTCCTGCTGCTGGCCGGCTTCGGACTGGTGCTGCTGCGCTTCCGCGTGGGCGGCAGGCTGACGCTGCCCCCCGAAGCACCCGTGTCCCTGGCGCGCTCGGGACGGCGCGTGCTCTGGGTGAGCGCGGCGTGCGTGGTGGCCTGGCTGGCAGAGCCGCTCCACGGTGTGCCCGCGCCCGTGGTGGCGCTGGCCGCCACCGCGCTGCTCTTCGGCAGCGGCCTGTTGAAGCGCGAGGACCTGGGCCGGTTGGACTGGGCCACGCTGCTGCTCATCGCCGGCGGCATCGCCCTGGGCCGGCTGCTGGAGCACTCCGGGCTCATCGCTCGCGCACTTGCCGGCGCGGACCTTGCGGGCTGGCCGGTGCCGGTGCAGTTGGGGGTATTGGTGGCCGTCGCGGCGGTGCTGTCCGCGCTGATGAGCAACACGGGGACGGCGGCGCTCCTCATCCCCCTGGCCACACAACTGCATCCCGCCGTTTCGACGCCGGTCCTCGTGGCCCTGGGGTGCTCGCTGGGCATGCCCTTCGTCATCAGCACCCCGCCCAATGCGATGACGGTGGGCGAGGGGCTGGCCTCCTCCGAGCTGATGAAGTTGGGGGTTCCCCTGATGTTGGGCGGATGTCTGCTGGTGAGCGTCTCGGGCCCTGCCGTGCTGCGCCTCTTTGGGTTGCCATGAGTTTCTCTCCCAGCTTGCTCGGCACCACGGTACGAACGCGGCGTCCCGGAAGAAGCAGTCGCGCGGCATGCGCGTTGAAGGGGCACTGCCTGCTCAGGCTTCGGCGGAGGTGAGCCCGTGACGAACGTGACCATCACTGAGTATGAAACGCGCCTCTACTGGCAGGGAGAGCGCGGCGCCGTGCTGACGAGCGACCGTGCGCCGCCCGTGCCCATTGGCCAGCCGCTGACCGGGCAGGACACCGTGGCCGTGGGCCCCTGGTCCCCGGAGGCCCTGCTCGTGGGCGCGGTGGAGGGACGCACCCTGCTGGCGTTCCTGGAGCAGGCGCGGGAAGCGGACGTGCGCGTGCTCTTCTACCAAAGCTCCGCGGTGGCCCGCGTGGTGTGTGGCGCGGACCAGCCGCCGCATCTCACGGATCTCATCGTGCGCCCACACGTGGCCGTGGCCACCGAAGCCGACGCGGAGGCCGTCCGCCTCATCTTCACCGAGCTCCCCGCGCACTGCTTCCCCAGCTCCGTCATCAACATCACTCCGCGCATCGAACCGGTGGTCGAGACGTGGCACGCTCGTAGCAGTGGTCGAAGCGTACCCGCCGCGACCGCCCCCGCATCCTGACCTGACAGCAAAGGCTCCACCTCCCCCATGTCCCCACAGCGAATCCTGGTCGTCGACGATGAGGACAATGCCCGCCGGGCGATTGCCACCATCCTGAATGAGGAAGGCTACGAAGTGGCCGAGGCCGCCAATGGCGCCGAGGCCCTGGCTCGCATCGGCGAGTTCTCCCCCGCGGTGGTGCTCACCGACGTGCGCATGCCGCAGATGGACGGCCTCACGCTGCTGAAGACGGCCCGCGAGCAGGGCAGCGACGCCACCTTCGTGATGATGACGGCGTTCGCCAGCGTGGAGACGGCCGTGGAGGCCATGAAGTCCGGCGCGGACAACTTCCTGCTCAAGCCGTTGGACGCGGACCAGGTGCTCGTCACCCTGGGCAAGGTGCTGGAGAAGCGCAGCCTGCGCCAGGAGGCCGAGGCGCTGCGGGACCAGGTGCGCTCGCGCGTCCGCCGCTTCCACGACATCATCGGCGAATCGCCCCAGCTCCAAGGCATCTACGACGTCATCCGGAGGGCGGCGGGCACGCGTGCCACGGTGCTCATCCTGGGCGAATCGGGCACGGGCAAGGAGTTGATTGCCCAGGCCCTGCACCAGGAGTCGCCACGCAAGGACAAGCCCTTCATCCGTGTGCACTGCGCGGCCCTGTCCGAGAACCTGCTGGAGAGCGAGCTGTTCGGCCACGAGAAGGGCTCATTCACGGGAGCGCTGGCCCGGAAGGAAGGCCGCTTCGAGCTGGCGGACGGTGGCACGCTGTTCCTGGACGAGATTGGAGAAATCTCTCCCGCCGTGCAGGTGAAGCTGCTGCGCGTCCTCCAGCAGCGTGAGTTCGAGCGCGTGGGTGGCACCCAGACGCTGAAGGTGGACGTGCGCATCGTCGCGGCCACGCACCGGGACCTGGTGGCCGAGGTGAAGGCGGGGCGGTTCCGCGAGGACCTCTACTACCGGCTCAACGTGGTGAGCGTGACGCTGCCGCCGCTGAGGGACCGCAAGAGCGACGTCCCCGCGCTGGTGAACCACTTCCTGGAGAAGTACAGCGATTCATACGGCAAGCAGGTGCGAGGCCTGGCACCCGGGACGCTCCAGGCGCTGCTGTCCCATGACTGGCCGGGCAACATCCGCGAGTTGGAGAACGCCATCGAGCGCGCGGTGGTGCTGGCGCAGGGGCAGGAGCTGTCCACGGATGACCTGCCGCCCGTGCTGCGTGGGCCCCGGCCGCACGGGACGTCCACGGGCGCGCTCATCCCGGGCGCCACGCTGGCGGCGATTGAACGCGAGGCCATCCTGCGCACGCTGGAGATGGTGCAGGGCTCCACATCCCGGGCCGCCGAGGTGCTGGGCATCAGCGTGCGGAAGATTCAGTACCGGCTCAAGGAATACAGCACGCCGGATGGCGCGCCGCTCAAGGTCGTGGCCGATGAGGCGGAGGACCTGGCCGCGGAGTCGTAGCGGTTTGATGGGTGGGCTGGGGCACTGCTACCGTGCCCTGGATGGGATGGCATTCGAGGCGAGCCTCGGTTCACCGGGGCAACGTGCTGCTGAGGGTCCTGGGATGGGGTGTGAGCGGAATCCTGCTGCTCGCCGTGTTGGCCCTCGCGGCCTTCCACGTCTGGTCTCAGCGCCAATATGGCCCCGCCATCGGGCAGTTCCGGGCCGACGTCACGGCGCAGGTGGACTTCTTCTGCGAACAACAGGCGCTGGTGGGCGCGGAGCCGTGGTTTCACGAACCGCGGGGCTCGGGCGATGCAGGCCCGCTGCTCAACGAATGGCTCCGCGTGGCTTCCGGCCCGCCCGGTCTGGAAGAGTCACCCCTTCGGCTCCCGGCACACCTTCTGTTGCTCCAGAAAGCCGAGAGCATGGAGGACTGGATAACGTCGGACCTGGACCTCTCCAGCCTGGACTTCGGCTGGATGCGCCAGATGCATGCGTTCGACCACTGGAATGCCATTCCCCGTGCGTCCATCGCACCGGGCAAGCCTTTCGACCTGATGTCCGCGTCCTTTCCGGAGTTCTCGCTCCTGGTGCTCTGGTCGAAGTTGCGGCTCCGGCATGCGATTGAACAGGGGACGCCGCTGGAAGCCGTGCGCGACGTGAGGCAGCTCGCGTGGCTGGCCTACCGCACGGACACGCTGTTGGGCGGCATGGTCGCCCTCTCATTGCTCACCGTCGAACACAGGATCCACGCCACCTTGGAGAATCCCCCGCCTGACTGGCGGCCCATGAGCCTTGAACAACAGAGGCGCTTCAAGGCCGTGCTGTGGTCCGCCTCTGCCTTTTCGAGCATCGCTTCTCCCGTGGAGGTCAGCGAGAAGGCACGCACGTGTGAGCCGGCGATTGGCCGCTGTATTGGCCTGGTGGAAGCCGCCCTTCGCGGCCGTTACCTGGAACCCTATGCGAAAGGCACGCACCAGCAGGCGTACCTGGAACTCAAGACAGCCAGCGCGGCGGGCCACTGCCCCACGCAACTGCTGGCGTCCATCTGGGAGCAAGGGCTCACGGTGACGGATGACGATACAGGGCCGGGTGCAGGGGACGAGCGTCCCCTGGCGGCGCGGCTGATTCCCACGAGCGCCCTCAGGGGCCCCTTCGCACTCCAAATCCTGGCATCCTCGCTGACCACCCTCGACCCGCTCCGCGAGCTCAAAGCCCTGGCCCCCGCCCCTTAGCAAGGGCAATGCCTCCAGGAACGGCCATCTACGACGGGCGTCGTTGACTCTTACGACGGCCGTCGTAATACTCCGCGAGATGACCACCCACGCCCTCCCGCAGCCGACGCGGGCCGAGCTGGCCATCCTCCGTGTACTCTGGAAGCAGGGCCCCAGCACCGTCCGACAGGTGCATGAGCTGATGCGGGGCACCCAGGACAAGGACACCGGCTACACCACGGTCCTCAAGCTCCTGCAGAACATGACGGAGAAGGGCATCGTCCAGCGTGACGAGAGCGAGCGGACCCATGTCTATGAAGCCGCCATCAGCGAGACGCGCACCCAGCGCGACCTCCTGCGCGACTTGATGGACCGGGCCTTCGGGGGGTCCGCCACGTCGGTCGTGGCCCAGGCGTTGTCTATGAAGCGCGCGTCCGCCGAGGAGCTGGCGGAGATTCGCAGGCTGCTCGACGCACACGAAAAGCGGGGGAAGTGATGGACGCGCGTTATCTCCACGCCCTGGAGCAGGCGCTGCTCGGCTTCCTGTGGCAGGGCGCGGTAGTAGCCCTGGCGGTCGCGGGTATCCTGTCCCTGACGTCGCAGCGCGCCGCGCGGACGCGTTACGCCACCGCATGCCTGGGGATGGTGGCCATGGCCGTGCTGCCCGTGGTGACGTTCCTGACCGCGCTGGCGGAGGCCTCGCACGCCGTGACGTTCGGCGCCTTCGGGTCCCTGACCCAGTCCAGCATGCTGACCGTGGCCACGACGGAGACCGCGTCCCTGGCGGCTCCTCACTGGACGGAGGTGCTCCGCCCCTGGCTTCTGCCGGCGTGGTGCTGCGGCGTGCTCCTCCTGTCGGCCCGGACCGTGGGCGCATGGATCATCACCCACCGGATGGCCCGACAGGAGACGGAGGCCCCCTCGGCCCACTGGCGTGAGGCACTGACTCGTGCGTTGCACCACGTCCGCCTGTCCCGGCCCGTGCGCCTGCTGGCCTCCACCCGCGTCGACGTGCCCATGGTCATTGGCCTGTGGCGCCCCCTCATCCTGGTGCCGGCGGGTGCCATCACCGGGCTGTCCGCCGCGCAGTTGGAAGCCATCCTCGCGCACGAACTGGGCCACATCCGGCGCCACGACTACGTGGTCAACCTCCTCCAGTCCTTCGTGGAGACCCTCCTGTTCTACCACCCGGCCGTCTGGTGGCTGTCCCACTGCATCCGCGAGGAGCGTGAGCACTGCGCGGATGACCTGGCCGTCCAGTGCTGCGGGGATGCGCTGCTCTACGCCCGCGCCCTGGCCCACATCGAGGAGCTGCGCCTGGCGCCATCACCCCACCCCGCCCTGGGCGTCAGCGATGGCTCGCTGCTGATGCGCGTGCGACGGCTGCTGTCCGCGTCCGAGGGCATGACGCCGCGCAGGTCCTGGCGGCTCGCCAGCGGACTGGGCAGCGCCGTGCTCGCCGTGGCCCTGGGGTCGTCGCAACTGCCGGAGACGGCCCACGCCACGGAGCCGGTGAGCACGCCGCCCCTCCACGCGGAGGCAACCCCCGGCACCGTGCAGCGACTGTCCAGCGCCACGCCCATGCACCATCTGCTCGTGGCCCCGGCGACCTTCTCCGCCCAGACCCCGCAGGCCCCCGCGCCCATCGAGCGCCCGAAGGCGGCGGCGAAGGCGGAGCGAGCACCCGCGGCGAAGCCCCGTCCCACGCGGCCCGCCCCCCTCCTCATCCCAGACATGGGGACGATTGCCCGCACGGAGCTGTCGCGCGTGCCCTACTCGCTCGACGGTGAGCCCGCCGCGCCCGTCCTGCTCGAGGACACCTCCCTGGAGTCGCCCGACGCCACCCTGGCCGAGGCCGCCTCCGCGCACGCCGACGAGCACGCCGCCGAGCTGCCCCGAGTGGTCGTCTCCGCGCCGGCACCCTCGCGCGCTTCCGCGTTCGACGCCGTCTACAAGGCCATGAAGGCGCCGGCTCCCGTCAAGACGCTCCGGCCCGGAATCACCCCGCCCCGGTTCCTCTCGGGCGAGCGCATCCACCTTCCCAGTATCGTCTACGGGATTCAGTCCCACTTCGGAGGCTTCCCCAAGGGCGCGGTGGTGGCCCGCTGCATCATCACCACGCAGGGCTCCGTCACCGACTGCCAGCCCATCCAGGGCCTGCGGGGCCTGGAGGAAGGCGTCATCCGCACGCTCTCCACCTGGCGCTACGAGCCCGCCACGCTCAACGGGAAGCCCGTGGCCGTGCGCTACGTATTCGACGTCTGGTTCACGAAGGAGCCGGGCGGCGGAACGCACGAATCCCGGCACTTCGCGGGCCTCGACCTCTCCGATGTGGTGGGCGCCGCGGCCCCAGGGACGTGCGACGACTGCGACACCTTCGAGTTCCACAGCCCGACGGCGCGCCGGTAGCGCATCCTACATTCCGCTGACGGGCCCTACCCCGCCAGCGGCATCCGGAGGATGAAACGAGCGCCCCCACCGGGCGCGGTGTCCACCTCCAGCGAACCACCATGCTGCGTGACGATGGCATGGACGATGGACAGCCCCAGCCCCGAGCCCTGAGCCTTCGTGGTGAAGAAGGGCTCGAAGATGCGGTCCCGGGCCTCCTGGGGAACACCCGGGCCGCTGTCGTCCACGGTGAGCCACACGCGCCCGCCCTCGTGCCCCGCAGACAGCGTCACGGTGCCTCCCGCTGGCGTGGCCTCCAGCGCGTTGAGGCACAGGTTGATGAGCACCTGACGCAGCCGCTCCTCCTCGCCCGCCACCGACGGCACCGGCGCCTCGCGTGGCGTGACTTCCAGCGACACCTTGCGGGACGCGGCCTGCCCGCTCAGCAGATCCACCACCCGCCGCAGCATCTCGTTCACGTCCACGGAGGCGGGACGGAACTCGCGTGGCCTCGCGAACTGGAGGAAGTCCTCCAGGATGTGATCCAGGCGGCGAATCTCATCGCGCACCAACAGCAGCGGCTCCAGCAAGGGCGCCTGCTGTCCATCCGGAAGACGCCGTAGACGCCGCTCGAGGACGGAGAGCTGGAGCGCCGCCGCGTTCAGTGGATTGCGGATTTCGTGGGACAGGCCCGCCGTCATCGTCCCCACCGCCGCCAGCTTCTCCGTCACCTGGGCGCGCCGCGCCAGCTCGCGCTTCTCCGCGTGCAGGCGCACCTGCCGCATCGCTTGCTCCAGCGTCAGCAGCAGCTCCTGCGGCGCGCAAGGCTTCATCAGGTACGCACACGCGCCCGCCCGCACCGCGGCCACCGCCGTCTCCAACGTGGCGAAGCCCGTGAGCAGCACCACCTCCGAGTCCGGCGACGCGGCCTTCAGCTCGGCGGCCAGCGCCGTCCCGTCTCCGTCTGGCAGGCGCAGATCCACCAGCGCCACGTCGAAGCCCTCCCGGACCCGCTCGCGTGCCGCCTTGCAACTGGACGCGCCGCGGACCGCGTAGCCCGCGTCCCCGAGCAACTCCTCCAAGTTGTCCAGAAAGGCCGCGTTGTCATCCACCACCAGGACGGACGGACGGGACGGAGAGGTGGGCTCGCTCATAAGGCGTGGGTGGGACGTGCCGCGTGCGCCGTTTCCAGCACCTCCATCAGCGCGCCTGGGTCGAAGGGTTTGGAGAAGACGCCCGTGGTCCCGTCAAGCGGGGCCGCGTCGGGATAGGCCGTCATGACGAACGTGGGCAGGTGAGGATAGCGCGCGCGCAGCCGTCGCAGGGCCTCACCATCCGGCCCACCGGGAACGCGCAGGTCCACCAGCGCGGCGAAGGGCTGCACGCAGAGGATTCGGTCCGCGTCCAGCACCGAGGCCGCCGTCACACAGGAGAAGCCGCGCCCGCGCAGCAGCTCGGCGATGTTGTCGCTCAGCGCCGGGTCGTCCTCCACCAGCACCACCAACCCATCCCGGCGAGCACCGGACAGCAGCTCCACCAACGTGGGGATGGGCACGGGCTTGGGCAGCACCGCGAGCAGACCTTCGCGCCGGGCCGTCTCCAAGTCATCCTGGCGTGGGTGCGCGGTGATGACCACCGCGGCCAGGCCCGGGTCCACGCGGCGGAGGTGGTGCACGGCATCCGCGCCGCTCATGCCGGGCATGCGCATGTCGGTCAGCAGGACGTCGAAGCGCGTGGTGCGCGCCAACCGCACGGCCTCGTCACCGCTCGTGACGACAGTGGCCGCGTCCCCGCCGTCGCGCAGAATCTCCGCGAGGTTCTCCGCGAACGCCACGTTGTCATCCAACAGGAGGTACTGGCGCATGCGTCTCCTCCGAAGCGACGAGGGAAAGCCGAATCACGAAGCGCGCTCCCGCGCCGGGACGGGGGACATACGCGATGCTCCCCCCATGCCGCTCCACGATGCGCTTGACCAGCGCGAGCCCGAGCCCGATGCCGCGCGCCTTCGTCGTCATCAGCGGCTCGAAGAGGCGGCGGCGGATGACGTCGCTGACGCCCGGCCCGGAATCCTCCAGCACCAGCTCCACCATCTCCGGCTCGCGCGTGGCAGCGGACAGTGACACCGTCCCGCCCGTCTCCTCCAGGGCCTGGACGGCGTTGTCGAGCAGGTTCACGAACACCTGGCGCAGCTGCCCCGCGTCTCCTTGAACCGCGGGCAATGAGGTCAGTCCCTCCGCGCTCACGACGACAGCGTCGGGCCGCTGCACGGCCTTGAGCGCTTCCTGCCAGACCTCGTCCAACCAGACCTCCTGCCGGTGCAGGGGCCGGTCCCGAATCATGTCCAGCAGGTCGGAGACGATGCGGTTGGCGATGCCCACCTGGTCGCCAATGCGGTCCAGGTGCTTCGTCGTGCGCTCGTCCATGGCCCCCGGGCGCCCCCGGAGGATGTAGAGCGACGTCTCGATGACGCCCAGCGGATTGCGCAGCTCGTGGCCGATGGAACCCACCAGTTGGCCAAAGGTGGACAGCCGCTCACTGCGCGCCTGCTGCGCCAGCAGATCTTCCCGGTACGTGTGGAGCATGATGGCCAGCTCCAGGTCGAGAATCTTCCCCACCGCGGAGCGGGCCGCGCGGAGCGCCGCGGGCTCTTCCAGGTAGGTGGCGTCGATGTGGCTGTTGAACTCCTGCCGCAGGATGTTCATCGCGCCGAACATGTAGTGCTGCGGCAGGGCGATGCGCACGTGCATGCGGCCAATGCGGCAGCGCAGCGCGTAGTAGGCCTCGTCCCAGGGGCCGCGGAGGAGCTGGTCCATCCACACCTGCAGGGTGCCGCGCAGGTGGCCCACCTGGCTCTCGCCCCCTTCAAGCGCCTGCCGAGCCCCTTCGTGCTCCAGGATGCGGTCGTAGAAGACGCGAGCGAAGCGCGCGAAGTGGGGCTTCGCGGTGGCATGCAAGGTCACGAGAGCCTGCTCGTCCGCCGAGCTGAACCCCACGTACCGCTTCAATTCCTCGAACAAGGTTTCCGCCATGAGTCCTGGGGTAAGAGCCTATCCGCGCTGAACGCATGAGCGCAGGAACTTCCTCCCCCGCTTCGCGATGGCTCGGCACGCCGCCCAGGGGCCACGGCCCGCGAGTCCAAGGACTCCGCCGGGGACGTGACATGGACCGCCTGTGGCGCACCGCGAATGGCCATGAAGGCTCCTGGAGCCAGGTCATTCCGGCCCGGCGAGGGCGCTTCAGCAAGCCCCAGGCCAGTGCCTGTGCACGGAGGGCGGCCCAAGGACGCGTGCAGGAAGTGCGCGCATCCCGCATCCGGATTCAACGGGCGCAAGGTTTGCACGCGAACATGGGGGCACGGCGAATCCCCACAGCCCTCAGACTGCACTCTGTTCTGGTATGCGCCTGCTCCCCCTTGACACGGGTGTGCCGTCATTCCCCTCCACCGAGCAGGTACTCCAGCAACGCACGAACAGGAGATGACAGGCCGTCCCAGTCCTGGAAACAGACACAGAGCCGACGCTGGGCCCAGGCCTCCGAAAGGGGCACCTTCCGATAGGTGCCCTCCCGCTGATGCCGATTGGCGACGCGCTCCGGGACGATGCCCAGGCCCACGCCGTGAGACACCATCTCGCACAGCCCCCGGAAGCCCTTCATCCGGACGCGGAAGGACACGTCGAATCCCGCGCGACGTGCGTGCCCATCAATGTGCTCCTGCAAGGCGCTCTCGGCCGCGAGGCCGACGAAGGGCTCCCGATACACATCGCGGAGCGCGAGGCTCTTGGATGCAGCCAGCGGGTGCCCGGCGGGGATGATGAGCACCAGGGGGGCGGGCTCCAACGGGCGGACTTGAAGCGTGCCCGTCTCCACGGCGTCCGAAATCAGTCCGGCCTCCGCCAGGCCTGCCTCGACCGCCTTGACGATATCCGCGCTGGTTCGCTCTCTCAGGTCGATGTTCAGCCTCGGGTGCCTGGCAAGCCATGGCGCCAGCTTCTCGGGCAGGTACTCGGTCAGCGCCGCGGTGTTGGCATAGAGGCGAATGGTGCCGCGCCGGCCTGAAACAAACGCATTCAACTCATCCTTCAACAGCTCCTGTTGATGCAGGATCAACCGAGCGTGGTGCACGAGTGCGTCACCGGCCTCGGTCGTCACCACGCCCCGAGGCCGCCTCTCGAGCAGCTTGACGCCCACCGCATCCTCGATGCTTCGCAGGCGCTCGCTCGCGGATGCCAGCGTCAGGTTCGCGCGTTGGGCACCTTGCGTGATGCTCCCCGCATCCACGATGCAGAGGAACAAGCGAAGATCCGCGAGGTCGAGTCGCATCGCGCCCCCTGCGCACGCTGCCTCCGGTGCGTCCGAAGGGAGTCACGAGACGCTCCGCATTGTGCCAGAGCACGCCGGATGGTCCAGTCAGCGCACGTCGGGCGCCTGAGCGCGCCCACTGAAATCGCCATGCGGCCGGACAGTTGGAACGTGGCAGATGAAGGCCCGCAGCGGGGCTTCAGGTGTCTTGGCCCGCTGAATGGTCGCCACGAGCCCCGGCAGGGAAACGGAGCCCCAGCGAATCAGGAAGTGATTGAAGCGCCGGGGCCGGCACCGCCTAGTGAGTGAGGGGGCCCCGGGACGACATACGTCGGGGCGCGATCTGCTCGCGCGTCACCGTCTCACGGCCGGTGGCCCTTCCCCGCTCCAGCAGCGACTTGAAGCGCAGCAGGTCGTCATCCATCTGCTTCTTCGGGTCCGCGCCCAGCAGCTTCGCGAAGGCATGGCCAATGGCCCCCGCTGGCGGGTTGTAGGACAGCCGGATGTCCACCCGAGTGCCGCCTCGCGGCGTGGACTCGAAGTGGATGACGCCCAGGTTCTCCACCGCCGTGCCCTCCACGCTCTTCCAGGCCAGCACCTTGTTGGGCACGAACTTCGTGACGACGGCCTCCCATTCGAAGTGCAGCCCCGCGGGCCCGCGCACCTTCCAGTGCGAGCGGCCCTCGACGCCCGGAATCACTTCATCCACGTGTGTCATGAACCGGGGGAAGTTCTGCATCTCCCTCCAGAAGGCGAACACCTCCTCCACCGGCGCGTTCACGTTGATGTCCTTGTGAAGGGTGATGGCCCGCCGTCCCGCGCCCATCCCCGTGAGCCGCCGCAGCCCCAGGTTCGTGAAGGCCCGCGTGCCCAGCATCACGCCGCCCACAGCCGCCAGGGTTCCTGCCACTCCGCGGCGTCCCAGCCCCCAGGCCGTCAGTGTCAGGCCGCCCAGCGCCCCGAAGAGCCGTTCGGACGGCGACCAGTGCTCCTGGAAGAAGGGCCTCGACTCACCCGAGCGCATGCTGCCTCCTTGCAGCGCCGGATGCGCTGAGCCCTCCGCATACGGAACAAGCTGGTTGTCCAGCCCATGCACCCCCTGCACCTTGCCGATGCGGGGCAGCACGCGCCGGAGTTCCTCGCGAAGGATGGGGCCTTCCAACCGAACCACGCCATCCCGAGCCATCACGCGAATCGCTCCGGGATGCGAGCACACCCGGCCCAGAGCCGAGCGCACCCGCTCCTCCAGGACGAGGTCCTCCACCGGTTCCCGGTGCAGCTTGCGCATCGATTCGAAAAAGACGCCGCGCGAGCGCTGCGAGAGGTCCCGAGCGACGACGCCCACCGCGCCTCCCGCCTCATGCGCCGCGTGGACGGCCTTCCCCTGCAGATGGGACCTGCGCCAGCGGCCACTGCGTGGGTCCGTCCAGTACATCAGCCCCAGGCCCAGCCCCGCGCCACCGATTCCCCATAGGGCAGCTTTCATCGTCCGCCTCCTTCTGGCTCGTGTCCTTCGCTCCACGGAACGTGACGGCGGCGATGGCGCGGTGCAGCAGACGGGAAGGGGCTGCCTCGCTCGCGTCCGCGGGGGATGGCTGATCACCAACCGGGCGGCCCGGGGCCCGGAGGTCCTCGCGCTGACTGGGCAGCCAGGACGGTGCCCAATCCGCCTGGACGGTCGGAATTCATCGCGTGCTCAACACCGGGAGCGCGGCGGACGAGCACGCCGCACCCACGCGGTGGGAGGGCGGGAGCCCAGGCGAGCAACGGGTGCCAACGCGAACGCCCGCCCCGTTCCACGAGGCCACCGGCGTGGCCAGCTTTCTCCTGACGAGCGCCCGTTCCATTCCAGGGAGCGGCGAGGAGTGGCGGCATGCGAGAGCCCGAATTCCAGGACCGCTATGAGGGAGGCCGCGTGCTCGCGGACCACCTGCGGCGCCATGCGCGGCAACCCGGCACCCTGGTACTGGCGCTGCCACGTGGCGGCGTGCCCGTGGGCGCCGAAGTCGCACGGAAGCTCGGAGTGCCGCTCGATGTCTTCCTGGTCCGCAAGCTGGGCACGCCCGGCCACGAGGAGCTGGCCATGGGCGCCATCGCCTCCGGGGGCGTGCGGGTGCTCAACCGCGAGGTCGTGAACGAGCTGAACATCGGCCGCGAACAGATTGAAGCCGCGGCCCGCCGCGAGGCCGTGGAGCTCCAGCGGCGTGAAGAGAGCTACCGGGAAGGCCGGCCGCCCCCCAACGTGCGTGGGCGCACCGTCCTCCTGGTGGATGACGGGCTGGCCACTGGAACGACGATGCGGGCGGCCGTGGCGGCGCTGCGGCTCCTGGAGCCCGCGGCCATCATCGTGGCCGTGCCCGTGGCCGCGGCCGAGTCCTGCGAAAGCCTGGCCCAGGTGGCGGACGAGGTCATCTGCGTCCGCATGCCCGAGCCCTTCTATTCCGTGGGCCTGTGGTACCGCGATTTCGCGCAGACGGAGGACGACGAGGTGCGCGCCCTGCTCGCCGAGGCAACCCGGGAAGGGGCTGCCAGCGAAGCACAGCCCTCCGCCTGAGCCCGGCGCCTCGTGCCGCACGGAGAACTCCGCGCCGCTGCGCGCCCGGCCCTCGAACCGGATGTGGACATCCATGGGCCCGTTCCCTCGTCCGCGGCGCCACCACGGCGGCACGCCAATGCCCGGCGAGCCACCGTCCGACCGGGGATTGCGGTTAAGCTCCCACGCTCGCCGCCCACCGCATGCACGAGTTTCCTTCCCGTCGACAGTTGATGCTGGCCGTCCTGGTGGCCACGACTCTCTCCGCGGCTGTCGAGGGAGTCTGGAGCTACTCCGGGGCGGTGAGCCCCCCTGCTC
This sequence comes from Myxococcus sp. CA005, assembly GCF_006518205.1. Taxonomy (NCBI): domain Bacteria; kingdom Pseudomonadati; phylum Myxococcota; class Myxococcia; order Myxococcales; family Myxococcaceae; genus Myxococcus; species Myxococcus sp. CA005. The sequence continues at coordinate 14,173 of NZ_SRLV01000020.1, forward strand.
GCGTCCTCCTCACCGCCGCGGTGGGGCTGCTCATCAGCGGCACCCTGGCGCTGTTGCTCCTGCGAACCCGGGAGCGCGCTCACCGCGCACGGGACGCCGCCCTGCGCAGCGCGGATGACGCCAGCGCGCTTCGCGCAGCCGTCATGGACGTGACGCCCGTGGGCTTCGCCTTCTTCGACCGCGAGCTGCGCTACGTTCACATCAACACGGCCCTGGCGGCGATGCATGGCCTGCCCACGGAGCGGCACCTGGGCCGGCACGTCACCGAGGTGATGCCCGACCTGGGCAAGCTCATCGCTCCGCGCCTCCAACTGGCGCTCAGCACGGGGGCCTCCATCCAGGACACCCTGCTCCAGGTGGAGACGCCCGCCGCGCCGGGCGAAAGCCGCTTCTGGTTCGGCAGCTATCTGCGCGTGTGCGGCGCGAACGGCGAGGTGCTGGGCGTCATCGCCGCGATGTCCGAGCTCACCGAGCGCATGCGCGCGGAGGAGAGCCTCCAGGAGCACGAGGGCCGGCTGGACGTGCTGACGCGCTCGCTGCCGGACTACCTGTGGGGCGGCAAGCTGCGCGGCGGGAGGCTGCGCGATTTCTACTGCACGCCCGTCATCGAGCGCACCACCGGCTATGCCGCCTCCGCGTTCGTCCAGCCCGCACCGGATGGCGGACCGCCGCCGCTGTGGGCGGAGATGATCCACCCCGAGGACCGCGCCCGCTACCGGGCCAGCATCGAGGGCCTGGCCCCCGGCGCCGAGGCGGAGCTGGAGCACCGGCTCATCTGCGCCGACGGCCGCGTGCGTTGGGTGCGCAGCCGCGCCGCCGCTTCCGCGTTGGATGCGCAGGCGGAGCTGCATGTCGGCTGTGTCGTCACCGACATCACCGACCGGCGGCTCGCGGATGACCTGCGCCAGCGCCTGCATGACAGCTTCCGCCGCTCCGCCCAGGAATGGCGCCGCACCTTCGACGCGGTGGCCTCGCCGCTGATGGTGTTGGGGGCGGATGGCACCGTCCAGCGTCTCAACGCCGCCGCCATCGCGCTCTTCGGAGGCATGGACCCGTCCGGCCAGCCGCTGTTCACCGCGGCCAGTGCCCCACCCTGGTCGCACGCACTGCCGTTGGTGGAGGAACTGCGCCGCACCCGCGCCAGCGCCACCCGCGAGCTGGGCGACCCGGTGTCGCGCCGCACGTGGGAGGTGTCCGCCACCTGGGTGGAGGAAGCCGGCGGCGAGGACTCGCGCATCATCCTGGTGGCCACGGAGGTGACACGTCTCCTGGAGCTCCAGGCCAGCCTGCGGCGCAGTGAGACGATGGCCGCCATGGGCGCCATCGTCGCGGGCGTGGCCCACGAGGTCCGCAACCCCCTCTTCTCCATCTCCGCGGTGGTCGACGCGGTGGAGGCCACCTTCGGCGCGCGCGCGGAGCTCAAGCCCTACGTCGACGTGCTGCGCGGCGAGGTGAAGCGCCTCAACCACCTCACGCAGGAGCTCTTCGAGTACGGCCGCCCCACCCGCGGCGAATGGGTGGAAGGTCCCGTGCTCCCGGTGATGATGGATGCACTCTCCGCATGTGCCCTGGCCAGTGAACGCGCCGGTGTGAATGTGAATCGCGAATTGGCGGCGGAGCTGCCCCGCGTTCGAATGGACGCCCGGCGTTTGTTTCACGTGTTTCGCAACGTGGTGGAGAACGCGGTGCAGCATTCACCGGCGGGCAGCGCGGTGCGGGTGGCGACGGAAGAAGTGAAAGAGGCGGGCCGGGCCTGGGTGCGGTGCACCGTGCGCGACGGTGGGCCGGGCTTTCGCGCGGAGGACCTGTCCCACGTCTTCGAGCCCTTCTTCAGCAAGCGGCGCGGCGGCACGGGGCTGGGCCTGTCCATCGTCCAACGCATCCTGGAGGAGCATCAGGGTATCATCCGCTTGCGCAATCACCCGGAGGGCGGCGCGGAAGTCACACTGCTGCTTCCTGCTGTTTCTTCGCGTGTATCAACCCAGCACGTAGACTCCCTGACTTCATGACGCGCACCCGAATCCTTCTCGTGGACGACGAGCCCGGCATCCGCCTGGGCATGAGAGGCTTCCTCACCGCCCATGGGTTCGACGTGGACGAGGCCACCAGCCTCGCCGAGGCGCAAGAGGCGTTCCGCACCTCGCGTCCCGACGTGGCCGTGGTGGACTACCGGCTCACGGACGGCACCGCGCTGGAGCTGCTGCCGCGCCTCAAGGACATCGACGCCTCGGTGCCCCTGGTGGTGCTCACCGGCCATGGGTCCATCGAGCTGGCCGTCCAGGCCGTGAAGGAAGGCGCCGAGCAGTTCCTCACCAAGCCGGTGGAACTGGCCGTCCTCAAGGTGGTGCTGGACCGGCTGGTGTCGCAGCGCCGCGAGCGGCAGCGGCTGCTGGCGGAGCGTTCGCGCATCCTCCGTGGGACGGTGAATCCCTTCATGGGTGGCAGCGCCACCATCCGCGCGCTCCAGGCGCAGGCCGAACGCATCATCGAAAGCGACAGCCCGGTGCTCATCACCGGTGAGACGGGCAGCGGCAAGAGCGTGCTCGCGCGGTGGCTGCATGAAGGCGGCCCGCGCAAGGACGCGCCCTTCGTGGACCTCAACTGCGCGGCGCTCTCCAAGGACTTGCTCGACTCGGAGCTGTTCGGCCACGAGAAGGGCGCCTTCACCGGCGCGGTGGCCGCCAAACAGGGCCTGCTGGAGGTCGCCGACCGAGGCACCCTCTTCCTGGACGAAATTGGCGACATGGACTCGGCCGTCCAGCCCAAGCTCCTGAAGGTGCTGGAGGAGAAGCGCTTCCGGCGGCTGGGCGACGTGAGGGACCGCCGCGTGGACGTGCGCCTCATCGCGGCCACGCACCAGGACCTGGCCGTGGCCGCTCGGGACAAGCGGTTCCGCAGCGACCTCTACTTCCGCGTCAGCACGCTCATCCTCCATGTCCCCCCGCTGCGTGAGCGGCCCGAGGACATCGTCGGGATGGCGCACCAATTCCTGGCAGAGCTGGGCGCGGCTCGAGGCCGCGGCAGCGTGGGGCTGCGACCCGACGCGGAGATGGCCCTCACCTGCTACGCATGGCCTGGCAACATCCGCGAGCTGCGCAACGTGCTGGAGCGCGCGGTGCTGCTGTCCGGCGGCGGGCCCTTGTCCCGGGGAGACTTGCGCTTCGAGGCCACCGCCGGCGAGCCCGCCTCCGACGCCGACGACCACCTCACCCTCGAGGAGTTGGAGCGCCGCCACATCGAGCGCATCCTCCGCCGCGAGCACGGCCACGTGGAGCGCGCCGCCGCGCGGCTCGGCATCCCCCGGTCATCCCTCTACGAGCGGCTGAAGCGCCTGGGCATCAACCGGTCCGGATTCCAGAAACCGGATCCGTAGTCTGGACGCAGCAAGCAGTCTTGAGCCGTTGCGCGGGAGCAAGCACCCGAATTTGCTTGGAACCGAGACAAGCCTGTCTCTGGCCCTGAGCTTGCTTGAGGGCCCGCTCAGTGGCTCAGAACATCCTGATCGTCGACGACGAGTCTTCCCTCTGCTGGGTGTTGGGCCAGTTCTTCTCCGGGGCCGGCTACCGCGTGGACTCGGCCGGCGCGCTGGACGAGGCCCTGGACCTGATGACGACGGGCCGCTACGACCTGGTCATCAGCGACCTGCGCCTGAGCGGAACGCTCTCCGAAGAAGGGCTGATGCTGGCGGACTTCGTGCGCCGCTACACGCCCCAGACGCGGGTGGTGCTGCTGACGGCGTTCGCCACCCAGGAGCTCACCGACCGCGCGCAGGCGCTGGGCGTGGACCTGGTGCTTTCCAAGCCGCAGCCGCTGCCCACGTTGGCTGAGCACGTCTCACGCCTGCTCGCCGCCGCCGCCGTGTAGTTCGCGCCCCTGCCGCCGCGTGCGAGCCCCCTGGCTCCGCGCGACGATGCGTCATCGAGTTGCATTTCGCCGGGACGGCCCCGAACAACTGGGACACCGACGGCTCATCGTTTCTTGAGTCAGTCATCCGCCGATGACAACCTTCGCGGCTCCTCGGCGGGGCCCGTCCCAGCCTCGACCTTCCATGCGCCTTCCTCACTTCACACGGTCCTCACCGCGCAGCTTCCTTCGCCGCGTGACACGGCTCGCCGCCCCGTTGTTGCTGGTGGCTTCAGCCACCGCCAGCGCCCAACCCGCGGCGTCGCAGGCCATCGACGTGCAGCAGTACAAGCCGGCGCCGGGTGCCTATGACGTGCTCGGCATGCACGGCGCGCGCATCGCGCCGCACCTTTCCTGGAACCTGGGCGCGTCGCTCAACTACGCGAATGATCCGCTCAACCTCGTGGACCCGCGAGCGGACCGGTTCCTCTACCGCATCGTGGACAGCCAGCTCACGCTGGACCTGATGGGCGCCATCTCCCTGTTCGACCGGGTGGAGCTTGGCGTCGCGCTGCCCATCTCCCACACGACGTCGGAACCCGCCGCCGCGGTGGCGCCGGACCTGTCGAACGGCGTGGGGACCACGGGCGTGGGTGACCTGCGGCTGGTGCCGAAGGTCCGCCTGCTCTCCACCGACAGCGGGATCCACCTGGCGGTGACGGCGCCCCTGACGTTGCCCACGGGCGGCGGCTCGAAGTTCCTGGGCTCGGACACGGTGACGTTCCAGCCGCGCTTCGTGGCGGAGTGGGCCACCACCGCCGTCCGCCTGCTGGCCAACGTGGGCTTTAACGTCCGCCGCGAGGAGCAGTTGCGCAACCTCCGCGTGGGCAACGAGTTCGCCTACGCGGTGGGCGCCGAGGTGCCCCTCACGCAGGCCCTCACGGCGCAAGCCACCCTGGCGGGCGCGCTGGGCCTGAAGGAGACGAGCGCCGAGGAGCGGCCCATGGAAGTCCTGGCCGCGCTGAAATACCGCTTCACCCCGGGGTTGGCTGCGCATGTGGGCGCGGGCCCGGGCCTGTCGCGGGGCTATGGCACCCCGTCCTTCCGCGTGCTCGCGGGTGTGGCCTGGACGCCGTTTGAATCCAAGGGCGGCCCCGCCTCCACCGCGCCGGTCTGCGACCTGGGGCCCGAGGACTTCGACGGCTTCCAGGACGACGACAACTGCCTGGACCCGGACGATGACGGTGACGGCATCCCCGACGTCACCGACGTGTGCCCCACCGAGCCGGAGACCTTCAACAGCTTCCAGGACGAGGACGGTTGCCCGGATGACCCGAACGCCCACCAGCCACCCACCGAAGCGGGCCAGCCCGCACCGGCCCCGGCGCCCCTGGCGCTGCCGCCCGCGCCGGTGGATACCGACAAGGATGGCGTTGTCGATTCGGAGGACCTGTGCCAGACCGAGCCGGAGGACTTGGACGGCTTCGAGGACGAGGACGGTTGCCCCGACCCCGACAACGACCAGGATGGCATCCCGGACGCCGAGGACCAGTGCCCGCTGGAGGCGGAGACCATCAACGGCGTGCAGGATGATGACGGCTGCCCGGACAAGGGCAAGGCGCAGGTGCGCGTGGAGGGCGCGCGCATCGTCATCCTGGACAAGGTGTACTTCGGCACGGGCCAGGACGTGATTCTGGCCAGGTCCCACGGCCTGCTGCGGCAGGTGGCCGCCACGCTCAAGGCGAACCCGCGGATCCTGATGGTCCGTGTGGAAGGCCACACGGATGACCAGGGCAACGACATGAAGAACCTGGACCTGTCCCAGCGGCGGGCGAGGAATGTGGTGGCCTTCCTGGTGAAGGAAGGCATCGCGGCGCAGCGGCTGGACGCGGTGGGCTATGGTGAAGCGAAGCCGGTCGACACCAACGAGACGGCCAAGGGGCGCGAGAACAACCGGCGCGTCGAGTTCAACATCGTGAAGGTCGCCGAGCCTTCGACGGGAGGAGGCACGCGTTGATGCGGACAGCCCCTTGGATGATGGCGGTGATGCTGGCGGGTCCACCCGCGCTCGCCGCGCAGACGCAGGCGCCGTGCGGCGGGCTGCGCTTCGACAGCGGCCGGATCGTGTTCGGCCGGCCGCTGGCCCCCCAGGGCGCGGAGACGGACGCGTGCCTGGCGCACGTAGCCCAAGCGCTCCTGGCGCGCCCCGCCATCCGTTCCGTGACGGTGGCGGCGAAGCTTCCGGACGCAGAACGGCTGGACGGCCAGGGCCTGGCCGCGGCGAAACGGGCCGCGGATGTGCTGGTGGCGGCGGGCGTGCCCCGCACGCGCGTGTCCGCCATGGCGCCGCCGTCCGTGGAGGGCGAGCCCGCACAGCTCCAGTTCGCCTACGTGGAGCGGCCCGCCCAGCCCGCGGTGGCCCGGCTACGGGCGGCCAGCGGCGCGGTGGAGGCCGGCGCGACGGAAGCCCAACTCCTCGCGCGGACGGTGGGTGACGCGCTCTACCCGGGCGAGCTGCTGCGCACCGGCGAGGACGCCCGGGCCGAGCTGGCCCTGGCGGACGGCAGCATGGTGCGCGTGGTGGAGAACAGTCTCATCAAGGTGGGCGCCATCGAGCTGATGGCGAACCTCCAGCGCAAGGTGCAGTTGGACTTGCTGCGAGGCACCGTGGAGACGGACGCGGCGCCGGGTGGCGCGGGCTCCATCTTCGAGGTCCGCACGCGCGGCGCGGTGGCCGGTGTGCGGGGCACCCGGTTCCGCGTGTCGGCCCAGGACGACGGCACCAGCCGGCTGGAAACACTGGAAGGCAAGGTGGCCCTCAGCGCGGAGCAGGCCGAGGTCGAGGTGTCGGGCGGACATGGTTCGCGCGCGAAGCCGGGCTCGCCTCCGGAGCCGCCTCGCCCGCTGCTGCCGGCGCCCACGCTGGTGGGCCCTCGGGGAGGCGCGTTCGCCACGGCCCCGAAGGTGTCCTGGCGGACGCTGGAGGGCGCCGCGACATACCGCGTGGAGGTGGCTCGCACGGCGGACTTCGCCGCGAGCGTCCAGACGTATGACAGCGCCAGCCCGGAGCTGGCGATTCCCGGGCCCCGCCAGGGCAAGTGGTTCTGGCGGGTGATGGCCGTGGACGGAGACGGCTTCGTGGGCTTCCCCTCGAAGATCTACGCCTTCGACGTCCAGCCCTGAGACTGTTGCGTTGCGTGCGCCCATTCGCACACGCATGATGGCCGGGCCCTGCCTCCCAGCAGGCCCCCGCCCATGGACTCCAGTCCCGCCGAGCCCCACCGCCGCGACGGCCTCCGTCTGCCATCGCCCGCAGTACTGCGGGTGCTGGGTGCATGCGTGGGCATCGCGCTGGCGGGGGTGACGGCGGCCACCGGTGGCGCACCGGGCTTCCTGGAGCGCCCGCTCTACGACCAGGCGGTGAGCCGACTGCTGCCCGCCGTGCCGCCGAGCGCGGACCTGGTGCTGGTGGAAGTGGATGACCGCGCCCTCGCGACGCTGAGCGAGCGTTGGCCGCTGTCACGCACCACGTGGGCCCGCGCCTTCCATGCGCTCGCCGCCCAGCGCCCCGCCGCAGTGGCGGTGGACGTCGTCTTCGACCAGCCCGGGCCGCGTGACGCGCTGGAACTGGGTGAGGACATCCTGGAGGCGCTCCGCCGCTCCGGGCTGACGGAGCAGCCCGCGGGTGAAGCCTTGGCGGCGGACCTGGAGGCACGGCTCCTCGCGCGCGACGGCGATGCCCGGCTGGCCGAAGCGATTTCGGAAGGGAACGGTGTCGTCCTGGGAGCCGCGGCGCTCACGGACGACGTCCCGGTGATGGCGCCCCTCCAGGATGGCGCCCTCGGCACGCCGCTGGCCCTGCCCGCCCACGCACTGCGGCTCCAGGCCCGGGAGGTGGCGGGAAGCATCGCGCCCCTGCGCATGGCGGCTCGGGGCAGTGGAACACTCAACATGCTGGTGGACGGTGACGGCGTCATCCGTCGATATCCCTACGCCGTGGGCGTGAGCGGACAGGCCTGGCCTTCGCTGGCACTGGCCACCGCGCTGCACCTGACGCCCGAACGGGCGGAGCCTCTGCGTGAGCTGGCGGCATGGGACCACGGCGCGCCGTTGATGCGGCTGCCCGCACCCAACTGGCTTCCCCGGGTGAGTCTGGCGGACCTGCTCCACGCGGACCCGCGCTCGGTGGGCTTGGACCTGGCGCTGCGAGGCAAGACAGTCTTCGTGGGTGTCACCGCCACGGGGCTGCATGGCCAGAGCACCCTGCCCGGCCAGGTGGCGGTGCCCGGCGTGGAGATTCACGCCTTCGCCCTGGACAACCTGCGGTCGGGCCGGCTGATGCGCTCGTCGGGACTGGTGGCGCTGCTGGGCGTTCTGGAGACCGCGGCGGTGCTCGCGGCTTTCGTCTGGCTTTGCCGGCGCGCGCGCACGTCCGGCGCGGTCCTCCGATGGGCGGTGACGCTGGCGGTCCTGCACACGGCGCTGGTGGCGTGGCTGGCGTCGGACCCAGGCTGGGTCATTCCGCTGGTCCCCTCGTGGGTGGGCCTCCTGCTGATGCTGGTGGTGGACGCGGCGTCGCGCGCGCAGGAGATGGGCCGGCAGCGAGGCGCCCTCCGTCGGCTCTTCATCCGCTACCCCCAGGCATCCGTGGAGCCGGCGGCGCCACAGCGAGATGCCCAGCGCGCCCGCGCCGACGCAATGCACCAGGACTAGCGGATAGCCAAAGAACCGCTCCGGGCGAACCCGCGCCACACGAAGCCTTGAGCCAGGCAGCAGCCGTGGCAGCATCCCCGCTCCTACATGCTCCGCTACGCCCTCATCGCCGAGCCCGACCCACAGCGAGCCGCTGGCCTCTTGTCCCTGATGACGGAGGAAGGCCTGGAAGGCGTCGTCGCCAAGGATGGAGCGGATGCCCAAGATGTCGTGCGCCAGCGAGGTGCGCCCCTGCTGCTCGTCACGGACCTGGCGCTGCCCCGGCTGGACGGCTTCGCGTTGCTGACGTGGCTTCGGGAACAGGAGGACTCCGCCGCAACACAGGTCGTGGTGGTCACTGCCTTCGACGAGCTCCGCGTCCGCGCATGGCAGCTCAAGGAGGCGCTGGGCATCCATGCGTTGCTCAGTCGCCGGGCCTCCGCGGAGGTGATGCGAGACACGCTGCGTCGCGTACTCGCAGGGCAGCTCGCACCACAGCCGCCTCCGGCGGAGGGGGCCGCGGAGCAGGAGCGGCAACGGCTGGCGAGCATCGCGGCCATGCACCTGGTCGACAACGGACCGCCCGAGGCGGAGCTCCAGCAGCTCGTGAAGGAGGTCGCCCAGGCCTTCGGTGTTCCCGTGGCGCTGCTGACGCTGGTGCTGGGCGAGCGCCAGTGGTTCAAGGCCCACGTCGGCCTGCCACCCACCCTCGCGAAGGACCGGGGCACGCCGCGCGACTGGGCGTTCTGTCATCACGTGGTGCAGGGGCGCGAGCCGCTCGTCGTACCGGACGCCCGGCGCCATCCCTACTTTCGTGACAACCCACTGGTGCGCGACGGCATTGTGGGCAGCTACGCGGGCGCACCGCTGCTGACCTCCACGGGCGAAGTCCTGGGCTCGCTGTGCGTCATCGACACGCGCCCGCTCGTCTTGGGAGCCGAGGACCTGGCCGCGCTGCGGGAGCTCGCGAACCGTGTCGCGGAGGACCTGGAACAACGGGCCCGGATGAAACCGGCCACCGGAAAGGCCCCGGCAGAGCCCGCGCTCACGGAAGCGTCGGCCCTGGGACTCCTGCGTGATGCGGTGCAGGCCCTGGATGTAGCGGCCCTGGTCGTGGCGCCTGGACGCAAACCCCACGCGTGCAACACCGCGATGACGGACCTGCTGGGCCTGCCGCCGGAGCCCTTCCCGGCCATGACGTTCGATGCCTTCTGCCAGCACGTCGCGGGACTCACCGCGGACCCGGCGAGCACGCTGCGGCAGCTCGACCTGGCCTCCGAATCGTCCCGAGGCCTCCGCCTGACGCTGGTCCTGGAGCGGCCCCAACCGCACCGGCTGCGCTGGGTGGCCCGGCCCTTCGCCATCCCTGGCGGCATGGCGCAGATGCTGACGCTCACCGACATCGGACACACCCGGCCAGCCCGTGAGGAGCGGGAGCGGCAGCACCGGGTGGACGCGCTGACGGGACTGGTGTCGCGGCGCGCGGGCGAGGAACGAGTGCTGCGCGAGATTGGCCGCTGCCGCAGGGATGGCATGCCCTTCAGCGTGCTGCTCGCGGACCTGGTGGGACTGGGGCGCATCAACGCGACCCGAGGTTTCGACGCGGGGGACGCCACACTGCGAGACGGAGCCCGCATCACCGAAGCCCTGGGAGTCCCTGGAGGCTTCGCGGTGCGATGGGAAGGCGGGGCGTTCCTCCTGGCCCTTCCTGGTGTGGACGCAGCGCGGGCCGAAGCATTGCGGCAGAAGCTGCGCGACACCCCTGGCGCTCCCGATGTGGTGTCCGCCACCGTCACCGTCGAGGGTGAGGAAGACCCTCAGGGAACGCTGGCCCGAGCCCAGGCAGCGCTCATCCGGGCCAAGACGGAGCACCGGCCACTGCGGCTGGCATGAGCCACGCTGGAGCCCTTCACCGCGACGAGGAGCACCGCATGTCGACGCCCGTGCCCGACCGCCTGCGCCTGCCCTTCCACTTCGACGCCGCGCCGCGCCAGCAGGAGCTCGCGGCATTGTCCGCCGAGGCGTGGTTGCGCGGACGGCGAGGTGCGGCTCCACGTCCCCATCACCACGCACCCCGACGTGGCCTTCTTCCTCGGCGGCGAGCGAGTCGTCCTCCAGCCCGGTGAGTGCTGGTACCTGGACTTCAACCGTCCCCACCGGGTGGACAACCCCAGCGACACCGACCGCGTCCACCGGGTGCTGGACTGCGACGTGAATGACTGGCTGCGAGACGTCTTCACGCGGGCCGTGAATGGGCGCTGAAGCCTTCGAACGATTCTGGCTCCGCCGCAGCGAGCTCGCTCAGTGCTGCCCCCGCGCCGCGACGGCGTCCTGGATGAGCCCGGCGAGCAGCATGAGGGACTTCGGATCCTTGCTCGCGCGCACGCGCCAGGAGCCAGCGCGGGTATGCAGCACCAGCCGGTACGACTCCTCGGCGAGGACGAGCCGCGCGATGCAGCCGAAGATGACCATGACGACGGCGATCAGCGCCGCCTCATAGCCCCCCTTCGCCGTGCTGCTGGAGACGGACAGCGCGGACAGAGCCGGCAGCCCCACGCTCATGCACAGGCCCAGCGTGGCCAACACAGGAACCATGCGAGGCGTGCGCCGCACCGTCTCCACCCGCTGGACGTCCGCGAGCAGCAGCGTCTTGCCCCGGGCGACGATCCGCTCGGTCGTCACACGCAGGCCGGCGTCCTGAAAGAGCGGCACTTCGGAAGGAGCGGGCGGCGCAACCAGCGGGCGGTCCGGAAACGCGGGAGTGGCGGGCACCGCGGACACGGCGAGAGGCTCAATCATGGGGCGACTCGGTCGACGGCGGCACGGCCCCGCCGGGAGAGATGAATACGGAACTCGGATGACCTGGAACGTGGGCCAGCAACACCCGGCGCAGCTCACCGAGCGGCCCGCCCAGCGCGAAACAGTCGCGGGCGCCCAGCCGCAGGGCGAGTCCCATCAGCCGCTCATCGGCGAAGGGCAGCAGCACGATGATGGGCCCCTGGGGCGAAAGCTCCCGGGCGCGCTGAAGCCGGCGCTGGAGACTCTCACCGCGCTCGACGTGGACGAGCACGAGGTCTGGACACCCACCGGCCGGCGCGCCCGACTCCAGCGCGATGCCCAGCTCGGCCAGCACGTCCATCAGGAGCGAGCTGAGCGACGCATCCCCTCCGAGCAGGAGGGCACGGGCAATGGACGAGGACTTCACGTTGCAACATCAAGCAATGCCCATGCCCGCTGTCCCCGCCCCGAGAGCCCGGGCAACGTGCGGATGAACCGTTGCATCACGCCAGACGTCCCTGGCGGATTACCACGGTGTCTCGCGCGCCCCTACCCGCGCTCCCGTTCGCGCCGGTGGATGGTGGACACATCGATGCCGAGCACCTCCGCGGCGCGCGTCTTGTTCCCGCCGCAGCGTGTCACCATCCACGCGATGTACTCCGCCTCCAGCCGCCGCAGGGGCCACAGCGCGTGCTGCGCCATCACCAAGGGCTGCACCTCCGGCGCCTCGGGTGGCAGGTGTGGGCGCAACTCCTCCAGCCCCACGACTTCGCTCGCCACCATCACCGCCAGCCGCTCTATCAGGTTCTCCAGCTCACGCACGTTTCCCGGCCAAGGCAAGGTCGCGAGCGCGGCCACCGCCTCCGGAGACAGGGACTGCATGCGGGAGCGAGGGTTGCGCGCGCGGGCGCGAGCCGTGAAGTGCTCCACCAACAAGGGGATGTCCTCGCGCCGCTCCGCCAGCGGAGGCAACAGCAGTGTCACGACATTGAGCCGGTAGAACAGGTCCGCGCGGAAGCGGCCCTCGCGCACGCGGGCGTCCAGGTCCTGGTGCGTGGCGGCGACGATGCGCACGTCCACGGTGCGGCTGCCGTCGGCGCCCACCGCGCGCACCTCGCCGTCCTCCAGGACGCGCAGCAGGCGGGCCTGGAGCTCCAGCGGCATGTCGCCAATCTCGTCCAGGAACAGCGTGCCCCCATCCGCCTCCACGAAGAGGCCGCGGCGGGCGTGGGTCGCGCCGGTGAAGGCCCCCTTGAGGTGACCGAACAGCTCACTCTCCAGCAAGTCATGTGGCAGCGCCGTGCAGTTGACCGCCACGAAGGGCCCGGAGGCGCGAGGCCCCTGGAAGTGCAGCGCGCGCGCCACCAACTCCTTGCCCGTGCCGCTCGGGCCTCGCAGCAGCACCGCCGCCTGGGCGTAGGCCACGCGGTCGATGAGCTCGTAGAGGTTCCGCATCGCCGCGCTTCGGCCCACCAGCGCCCCCAGCCCGCTGCGCTCGGCGGCGGCGCGCCGCAGGGCCCGGTTCTCCACCTGGAGCCTGCGCTCCTTCAAGGCGCGCTCGAGGAAGAGCAGCACCTCATCCAAGCGGAAGGGCTTGGTGAAGTAGTGGTACGCGCCGCGCTTCATCGCCTCCACCGCGCTCTCCACGCCGCCGAAGGCCGTCATCATCAACACGGGGATGTCCGAGTCGAGCGCCCGCACGGCCTCCAGCACGTCCAGGCCGTCCACCCCTTCCATGCGCAAGTCACACAGCACCGCGTCGTAGGCCTGTGCGCGCGCCATCCGGATGGCCGCTTCGCCGCCCGTAGCCAGGTCCACGACATACCCCGCGTCCGTGAGGGGCTCCCGCAGCATGAGGCCCATGTCCACGTGGTCATCGACGACCAGGATGCGTCCTTCAACCGACATGCCGCTCCTCCGCGCTGGGCTTCGCGATGGGCCAAAGCACCGTGACGCAGGTGCCCCGCCCCTCCTCGCTCTCCAGCTCCAGCCGGCCACCATGGTTGCGCACGACGTGAGCCACCATCGTCAGGCCCAGTCCCGTGCCCTGTCCCCGCTTCTTGGTGGTGAAGAAGGGGTCGAATACCTGATTGAGGTGCTCCCGGGGAATGCCGCAGCCGTCGTCGCGGAGGGTGAGCGCCACCAGCCCCCACGGCTCCGCCTCTGGCACCGCCGCGGCCAGCGTCACCTGCCCGCCCTCGCCACACGCGTGGCAGGCGTTGAGCGCCAGATTCACCAGCACCTGCTGGAGCTGGTCCGGGTCCGCGGCCAGTGGAGGCAGCGTCTCCGGAACGGTCACCTCGAAGCGAACCCCGCGCCGCTCCACTTCCATGCGCAGCAACTCCTGGACGTCCTGGAGCAGGGAGATGAGCGGCACCGGCCGCACCGCCGTGGGCTGGAGGCGCGAGAAGTCCAGGAGCTGCCGCAGCGTGCGGCTCACCCGGTCGATCTGCTCGATGATGACGGCAATGCCAGGCCCCTGCGGGTGTTCCCTGCCCAGCTTGCCCAGCACGTACTCCGCGCGCCCACGCACCACGCCCAGCGGCGTGCCAATCTCATGCGCGATACCAGCGGCGAGCACCCCCACCGTGGCCAGCTTCTCCGCGCGCAGCAACTGCGTCTCCAGCGCGCGCACGTTGCTCAGGTCCTCCACCACCAACAAGGTCTGGACCTCCGGGTGGCGCGCCTCCAGCGGCACCGCGTGGAGATTGAAACGGCCCTCCTCGCCGAAGAGCACCAGCGTCTCACCCAGGATGCCATGGGCGCGCGACTCGCTCGCGGCGGCCTCCACCAGGGCGCGAATCCGGGACACCACGGGTGCCGGTGCCTGGGGGAACGCCGTCTCCAACGGCGCGCCAATGGCGTCCGGAGGCATGCGCTCGCGGAGCACCTGGTTCACCGCGCTGATGCGCCCGTCCACGGTGAGCGCCAGCACCCCGGAAGGAATGTGGTCGAGAATCTTCTGCGTCTTGTCGTGCAGGTGCGCCAGTTGGTCCGCGTGCTGACGGCTCTCTCGCAAGGCGGCCGCGCGGCGCTGCGCCAGCACCACGTACACGGCGAACGTCACCAGGAAGAGCGCCACGAGCAGCGCCGCGGCCAGGAGCCGCCAGATGAGGGCCTGCTGATGCGATCGCAGCGTCGCGGTAGACACCAACGTGGCCGCGGCCCAATGGCTGCCACCTCGGACGCGGATGGGCGTGAACACGGCGATGGCCTCCGAGCGGCCCAGGCCCAATCGCTCGGCCTCCTCCGCGCGCAGCGGCAACGCGCCGCGCTCCCCCTCGCGCATGCGAGCCGCCAGCGTCGTGAAGCCCGGCACCCATGCGCCCTCCGTCTCCAGGCGCCGGAACCAGTCCGCCAGGGTGGCGTCGCTGGCGGAGGTCGGATGACCATAGGTGCCCAGGAGCAACAGCCGCGCGTCCGGGTCCGACGTCACGATGCGCAGCGGCGTGAAGAAGGATGTCGTGTCGACGAGCACCGCCACCGCGCCCTCGGGCCGGCCTTGCTCATCCACGGGCAGCGCCGTGGCCATGACCCGCAGCGAGTCCAAGCCGCCATCCTCCATGGGAGGTGACAGCGTGACGTCCCCCGGCGGCCGCAGCAGGGCCCGCCGGGCCGCCTCCGCCATCTGCGCCAACACGGGCGCTCGCGCTACTTGCTTGCCCATGCGCCGGTCCAACATGCGCAGCCATTCCTTGCCGTTGGCGTCGTAGGCGATGAGGACCTTGTACTGGCCCACCGCCTCCAACAGGGCCCGCATCTCCCGCCGGTGCTCCGCCAACGTGCCGGGCTGGGACATCAGCTCCCCGGCGAAGCGCAGGTCCTCCGCCACGTCCTCCAGCGTCTCCGCCACCCCGCGTGTGGCCTCATCCAACTGGGCCTGGCGCTCCACCGCGAACTGGTGCCACTGCGCCTCCCGGTTGCGCTCCAACAGGGTGAACACCCCCACCCCCACCGTCGTGAGGGCGACACAGAGCAACAGGATGGGGACGAGCGCGTACCGCATGGCCCGCGGAGTCTAACCGCCAGCCCCTCCCCAACCCCTTGAAATAGCAGGGAAATCAGGAGGCTCGCCGGCCCGGGGGCCGACTTTGGCGATTGACACTCCGCGTCGGGCGCTGCTACCTACCGGTCGGTAGGTCTCCAGAAGGGAGCAGACGTGACGAACACCGGAGGACGGAAGCCGGACGAGGGCGAGCGCTACCGAGCCATCCTTGAAACGGCGGCGCGGCTCATCTGTGACCGGGGGTACGAGGGCACGTCGATGCAGGAGATCGCCGCCGCGTGCCGGATGACGAAGGCGGGCCTCTACCACCACATCCAGAACAAGGAGCAGTTGCTCTTCGCCATCATGAACTACGGGATGGACCTGTTCGAGGAGCAGGTCCTCTCGCGGGTGCAGGACATCGCGAATCCGGTGGAGCGGCTTCGCGCGTGCATGCGCCACAACATCCTGCTGGTGACGCGGGGGTGGAGCAAGGAGGTCATCATCATCCTCCACGAGCACGCCACGCTCACCGGCGAGACGCGCGCCTTCATCGACGCCCGGAAGAAGAAGTACGTGGACTTCCTGGAGGAGGCCTTTTCGCAGGCCTCGCAGCAGGGCCTCATCCGCCCCGTGGACCCGACGGTGGGCGCCTTCTCGTTCCTGGGAATGGTGCTGTGGATCTACAAGTGGTTCAAGCCGGACGGGCGCCTCACGGATGAGCAGATCGCCGACGGCATGGTGGGCATGTTGTTCCCGCCCTTCGCCGCCGCTGGGGACACCGCTGGACAGGCAGGGCCCTCCCCGTTGCGCATGGTGCCGAGCGTGTCGGCCACCGGCACGGATTCGGAGGACGCATGAAGACGGCGCGCTGGTGCTCGCTGGAGGAGGCGGTGGCTTCCATTCCGGATGGCGCGTCGCTGGCCACCGGCGGTTTCATGCTGGGTCGCGCCCCCATGGCGCTGGTGATGGAGCTCATCGCGCAGGGCAAGCGCGACCTGGGCCTCATCTCCCTCCCCAACCCGCTGCCCGCGGAGTTCCTCGTGGCGGGCGGCTGTCTGGCCAGGCTGGAGATTGCCTTCGGCGCGCTGAGCCTCCAGGGCCGCGTGCGTCCCATGCCCTGCCTCAAGCGGGCCATGGAGCAAGGCACCCTCGCCTGGCGCGAACATGATGGCTACCGCGTCGTCCAGCGGCTGCGCGCCGCGTCCATGGGGCTGCCCTTCATCCCCGCGCCGGACGCGGACGTGTCCGGGCTGGCACGGACGGAGCCGCCTCCCACGGTGGAGGACCCCTTCACCGGCCTGCGCGTGGCGGTGGAGCCTGCCTTCTATCCGGACGTGGCGTTGCTCCACGCGCGCGCCGCGGACGAGCGCGGCAACCTCTACATGGAAGACCCGACCACGGACCTGCTGGTGGCGGGCGCGGCGAAGCGGGTGATTGCCACGGTGGAGGAGCGGGTGGCGAAGCTGCCTCGCGCCACCCTGCCCGGCTTCCAGGTGGACCGCATCGTCCTGGCTCCCGGCGGCGCCCTGCCCACCGGCTGCGCCGGACTCTACCCGCACGACGACGAAATGCTGGCCCGCTACCTGTCGCTGGCGGAGACGGGCCGTGAAGCGGAGTTCCTGGAAACGTTGCTGACGCGGAGGGCGGCATGAGCGCGACGCTGGACATCACCCCAGCGGAGACCGTGGTCTCCCTGCTGGCGCGGCAGATTGATGACGGCGGCGTGGTGGCCACGGGCGTGGCGTCACCGCTGGCCATCCTGGCCATCGCCGTGGCGCGCGCGACGCACGCGCCGGACCTGACGTACCTGGCCTGCGTGGGCTCGTTGGATCCGGAGATTCCCACGCTGCTGCCCTCCTCCGAGGACCTGGGCTACCTGGATGGCCGGTCCGCGGAAATCACCATTCCGGACCTGTTCGACCACGCGCGGCGCGGCCGGGTGGACACCGTCTTCTTCGGCGCGGCCGAGGTGGATGCCGAGGGCCGCACCAACATGACGGCCAGCGGCAGCCTGGACAAGCCGCGGACGAAGTTCCCCGGCGTGGCGGGCGCAGCGACGCTGCGGCAGTGGGTGCGCCGGCCGGTGCTGTTGGTGCCGCGCCAGTCGCGCCGCAACCTGGTGCCGGAGGTGCAGGTCGCCACCACGAGAGATCCGCGCCGGCCGGTGACGCTCATCTCCGACCTGGGCGTGTTCGAACTGGGCGCGTCCGGCGCGCGGCTGCTCGCGCGACACCCCTGGGCCTCGGAAGAGCACATCGCGGAGCGCACGGGCTTCGCCTTCCAGGTCTCCGAAGCGCTGTCCGTCACCTCGCTTCCGGATGCCCGGACGGTGGCGGCCATTCGCGCCATCGATCCGCACGGCTACCGCGACGCGCTCGTCGGCGCCTGAGCAGGGCCGTTCCCCTTCCACGAATTCAGATGCACGGAGGCACCCAGATGAAAGCCGTCGTACTGCGCAGCTTTGGTGAAGCGGGCAACCTGAAGATGGAGACCATGCCCATGCCCCGTCCCGGGCGTGGCGAGGTCCTCCTGCGCGTGCATGCCTGTGGCGTCTGCTACCACGACGTCATCAACCGCCGAGGCAACCTGCCCCGCACCAGCGTGCCCGCGATTCTTGGCCACGAGGCCGCGGGTGAAGTCATTGAAGTCGGCCCGGACACGCCAGGCTGGAAGACGGGAGACCGCGCCGCGACGCTCCAGCGCATGTCGTGCGGCGACTGCGCCCTGTGCCGCAGCGGCCGCAACAGCCTCTGCAAGACGGACAACCGCTTCTTCGGCGAGGAGCTGCCCGGTGGCTACGCCCAGTTCATGGTGGCCCCCGTCGGCGGACTGGGCCGGGTGCCCGCGTCGCTGCCCTGGAACGAGGCGGCCACGGTGTGCTGCACCACCGGCACGGCCGTCCACACGGTGCGCACGCGCGGCAAGGTGCGCGCGGGCGAGACGGTGCTCATCACCGGCGCCAGTGGCGGCGTGGGCCTGTCCTCCGTGCAGCTCGCGCGGTTGGACGGCGCGCGCGTCATCGCGGTGACGTCCAGCGAGGCGAAGGTGCAGGCGCTGAAGGAGGCGGGCGCGGACGAGGTCATCGTGTCGCGCGGGCTGGACTTCGCGTCGGACGTCCGCAAGCGCACCCAGGGCGCGGGTGTGGACGTGGCCGTCGAAATCGTCGGCAGCGCCACGTTCGACCAGACGCTGAAGTCCATGGCGCCCGGAGGCCGCGTGGTGGTGGTGGGCAACCTGGAGTCGGGGATGGTGCAGCTCAACCCGGGGCTCGTCATCGTCAAGGAGCTGGAGATCCTGGGGGCCTACGCCACCACGCAGGCGGAGCTGGACGAGGCCCTGCGCCTGACGGCCACCGGCGGCGTGCGGCAGTTCGTGACGGACGCGGTGCCCCTGGCCGAGGCCGCGAAGGCCCACTTCCGGCTGGAGAACCGCGAAGTGGCGGGCCGGCTGGTGCTGGTGCCCCCCGAGGCGTGAGCAAAGCGGCGGCTGGAATCCAGAGCACGACAAGGAATCGAGGAGTCCGATGAAGAAGCGCGTGGGAATCGAAGCGTTGGCGGTCGCGGTGCCGTCCCGGTACGTGGACATCGAAGACCTGGCCCGGGCACGCGGCGTGGACCCGGCCAAGTACACGGCGGGCCTGGGCGCCAGGGAGATGGCCGTCACCGACCCCGGAGAGGACACCGTGGCCCTCGCGGCCACCGCGGCGGCCCGCCTCATCCGTCAGCAGGACGTGGACCCGTCCCGCATCGGCATGCTGGTGGTGGGCACAGAGACGGGCATCGACCACTCGAAACCCGTCGCCTCGCACGTGCAGGGCCTGCTGAAGCTGCCGCGCACCATGCGGACCTATGACACGCAGCACGCGTGTTACGGCGGCACCGCCGGGCTGATGGCGGCGGTGGAGTGGATTGCGTCCGGCGCGGGCGCGGGCAAGGTGGCCGTGGTGGTGTGTTCGGACATCGCGCGCTACGGGCTGAACACCGCGGGCGAGCCCACCCAGGGCGGAGGCGCGGTGGCGCTGCTGGTCTCCGAGCAACCCGACCTGCTCGCCATGGACGTGGGCCTCAACGGCGTGTGCAGCATGGACGTGTATGACTTCTGGCGGCCCGTGGGCCGGCGGGAGGCGCTGGTGGACGGGCACTACTCCATCACCTGCTACCTGGAGGCCCTGTCCGGCGCTTACCGGGGCTGGCGCGAGAAGGCCCTGGCGGCGGGGCTGGTCCGCTGGTCGGACGCGCTGCCCGGCGAACAGTTGGCGCGCATCGCCTACCACGTGCCCTTCTGCAAGATGGCCCGGAAGGCGCACACCCAACTGCGCCTGTGCGACCTGGAGGATGCGGCGGACGCGGCGGCTTCGACGCCGGAGTCGCGGGAGGCGCAGGCGAAGTCGGCCGCCAGCTATGACGCCCAGGTGGCGACTTCACTGGGACTCAACTCGCGCATCGGAAACGTGTACACCGCGTCCCTCTACCTGGCGCTGGCGGGCCTGCTGCAACACGAGGCCGGCGCGCTGGCGGGACAGCGCATTGGCCTGCTGTCCTACGGCAGCGGCTGCGCGGCCGAATTCTACTCCGGCACGGTGGGCGAGAAGGCCGCCGAGCGGATGGCGAAGGCGGACCTGGAGGCGGTGCTGGCCCGGCGCGAGCGCGTCTCCATCGAGGAATACGAGCGCCTGATGAAGCTGCCGGCGGATGCGCCCGAGGCCGTGGCCCCGTCGCCCGGAGCCTTCCGGCTGACGGAGATTCGCGACCACCGCCGCCAGTACGCCGAAGGGAACTGACGCAGGGCGCCGGGCGCCCATCCCAGACGCGTGACGAGGCACCGGCAGGCTTCCCGGTGCCTCCCCTTCCGCCGCCATCTCCCTACCGTGAACCTCGAAACCCCTGCCTCGATGAACGGGGCACGGCTGAAAGGAGACGGAATCATGGCGGACCTACCTGCCCGCAGAGGCGGAAGCATGCTGGGAGCCCCACGCGGCTGGGACCCCTTCGAGCGCATGCAGGAGCTCTTGGGATTCGACCTCGGCCGGATGCTCGGCCCCCAGGGCACACGGGAAGGCGGCTTCGTGCCCGACTTCGAGGTGAAGGAGACCCAGGATGCCTTCATCTTCAAGGCCGATGTCCCCGGCGTGGAGGAGAAGGACCTGGAAATCACCCTCGCGGAGAACCGGCTGACCATCAGCGGCAAGCGGGAAGAAGAGCGCCGCGACGAAGGCGACCGCTACTACGCCTACGAGCGCAACTATGGCTCGTTCAGCCGCACCTTCACGCTCCCCCGGGGTGTGAATGCCGACAACGTCCAGGCGGACTTCAAGAGTGGCGTCCTCAACGTGCGCATCCCCAAGAAGTCCGAGGAGCAGCCCAAGCGCATCAAGGTCGGCGGTAGCGAACGCAGTGAGAAGGCGAAAGCCTGAGCCACCAGGAGGGGCGATCGGGAGAAGCCGGCCGTGTTATGGGACTTGGCACGACAACCGGCTTTTCCCGAAAGAAGGCTACCCAATGATGCGCCGCGCCCTTCCCCTCCCCTTCCTGGCCACCCTCCTCCTGCTGGCGTCCGCGTGCGCGACCACCGGCGCGGCGCCAGCGGAGGCGGACATTCTCCAACTCGTGAGTGATCAGACGGAGGCCTGGAACCGCCAGGACGCGGTGGCCTGGTCCAAGGACTTCGCCCCGGACGCGGCCTTCATCAACATCGTGGGCACCGTCTTCGAAGGCCGCGATGAAATCCAGGAGCGCCACGCGGGCATCTTCGCCACCATCTTCAAGGGCAGCCAGAGCCAGGTCACCGTGCGCAAGGTCCAGTTCATCCAGGAGGACCTGGCCATTGTCGACACCACACACGAGGTGACGGGCCATCCCGGCCTGCCCCCCGGCGTCCAGGACACCGAGCCCGGCCTGCTGCGCACGCAGATGCGGTACGTGATGAAGCACGTGAACGGGCAGTGGCAAATCATGGCCGGCCAGAACACGGACGTGAAGCCCAGGCCCCAGGCGGCCGCGCCCCAGACGCCCTGATGCTCAGTGGGTGGTGGAATCCTCGCGCTGGGCGGCGCGCGCCTGACGGAACAGCGGCGCCAGCGCGGCGAAGCCAGCCACCACCGTGGAGCCGTTGTTGACCACGGCGGCGGCGACAGGCGGCAGCCATCCCAGCGCCGCGAGCACCATGGCCACGGCATTGGGCACCAGCACCAGCCCGAGCCCCAGGTGGACGCGGGCCAGGGTGTCGCGGCCTGCGTCGAACGCCAGCAACAGGTCATCGAGGCTGCCTCGCAGCAGCACCACGTCCGCCGTCTCCAGCGCCACGTCCGTCGCCCCCCTCAAGGAGATACCAACGTCGGCGAGCGCGAGCGCCGGGGCGTCATTGATGCCATCCCCCACCATGGCCACGATGCGTCCCTGGCGCCGGAGCGTGCGCACTTGCGTGGCCTTGTCCTCGGGAAGCAGCTCCGCGATGGCCTCGTCCACGCCCAACCGGCTCGCGACCTCCGCCACCCGCGACGGCGAGTCCCCGGACAGCAGCACGATGCGCCTGCGCCCGTTCTCCTTCAGGGACTGCACCACGCCCGCGCTCTCCGGCCGCAGTGTCTCCACGTAGCTGATGCACCCGGCCAGCGCGCCATCCACGGTGACCCACAGGGTGGCGACATCGCGCGGCACGGACCGGGCCAGCGCCGAGCCCGCGTCCGTCACGTCCACACCTTGCTGCTGCATCCAGCGCGCGCTGCCCACGCAGACGCGGCGCCCGTTCACCTGGGCGCAGACGCCCCGCCCCAGGACGAACTCCTCCAGTCCCGCCTCGGGCTGCGGCACCTCTACGCCTTGCGTCTGGGCGTGCCTGCGCACCGCCTCCGCCACGGGATGAGACTGACGCAGCTCGGCAGCGGCGCTCAGCGACAGCACCTCGCGCGCGTCCCAGCCCCGAACGGGAATGACGTCCACCACTTCCGGGACACCCAACGTCAGCGTACCTGTCTTGTCGAAGACGATGGTGTCCGCCTGGGCCAGCCGCTCCAGGTACTGCGCCCCCTTGATGAGGATGCCCTGACGCGCCGCGAGCGTCATCGCCACCAGCGCGCTCGCCGGCACGACGATGCGAACACCCGTCCCGAAGTCCGTGATGAGGATGCTGATGGGCCGTGACGCCTCGCGCGTCCACAGCCACGTCGCCGCGGCGAGCCCGAAGGTCGGCAGCACGACGCCGTTCGCCACCGAGTCCACCTTCGCCTGCAGCGTCATGGGCTTGGCGCCCGCGCCTTCGAGGATGTGGAGAATCTTGGCCGCCGTGGTCTCCACGCCCGCGCGCACCACCCGCACCCGAAGGCTGCCCTCGCCCACCACGGACGCGGCCAGCACGCGGTCTCCCGCCTCGCGGACGCGGGGCTCGGATTCACCCGTGAGCGCCTTCTCATCCACCCACGCAGTGCCGGACACCACCGTCCCGTCGGCGGGCACGCTCTCCCCCGCGTGCACGACGATGAGGTCGCCCTCCTTGAGCCGGTCCGCCCGGACCTGCTCCACCTCTCCGTCCACCCGCAGTCGCCAGGCGTACAGCACCTCCAGCCGCATCAGCCGGGAGATGGCGGACCGGGCGCGGTCCGCGCTGCGCTCAATCAACAAGTCGCCAATGCCCAGCAGGGAGGTGATGAGCGCCGCGGTCCGCACCTGCCCCGTGGCCAGGGATACCCCCACCGCCACCAGGTCGAGCAGGTCCACGGTGATGCGCCGCTCCGCGACGGACTGGAAGGCGCGCTGTGCCAGCGGCAGGCTCGTCAACGCGACGCCCGCGGCCAACACGGGCATGGGCGCCGCGTTCACGACGCACGCGGCGAGCACCGCCGAATTGAAGACAGTGGCGGCCCATTCCCGCCGGGGCGGCTCGGGCGCGGCGGGCCAGGTGGATGGATCGCTCGTACGCAGGGCCGCCATCAACTGGCTCGCGTTGAGCATCTCCGGGTCGAAGCTCACCACCAGCGAATGGATGGCCGGCGAGGCGCTCGCCTTGTGCACCCCCGCCAGCGTCGCGGCCCAGGCCGCCAGCTTGAGGATGTCGTCGTCCTCGAGCCCTCGGACGTGCAAGCGCACGCGACCGGGCAGTGCGTGCAGCACCTCCACCTGGAACGGCTTGGGCGGAAGCTGGTGCAACGTGAAGGCGAAGTCCCGCACCCGCAGCGCGAACGCGCCAGGGAAGCGCGAGGCCTCCTGGTAGTGCACCTTGACCAGGCCCGTGCTGCGCTGACACGTGGCCACCTGGACTTCGGGGCGGGACTCCAACCAGCCGAGCAACTGGCGCAGCGTCTTGGAATCCTCCGCCGCGCCTCGGATGAGGAGCCGGCCCGGAGCCACGTCCGTGACGTGGACGGACACGGGCCGCTGATGCCCATCCAGGACATCGTGCGCGCGCCCCTTGAAGCCGCGCGCCATGCCACTCAGGAACTCCACCTCCGCCCGCATGAACGCCCCCCGAGCTGAACGCAGTGCAACCGCGACCTCACACGTGGGGCCGGGGCCGGAAGGGCACCGTCCCGCTGACGCGCGCGGCGTCTTCCAGCTCCTGCTCTCGCACACCGTCACGGAACACGCTGTAGGCCCAGTACAGCGCGTTGTCCCAGCGAGGCAGCCAGCCCTTCTGCGACGGGTTCGCCACCAGCGAGTAGATGCCCGTGGCCGTCAGCACCACGGGAATCAACTCGTAGAGGCCCGCCCCCGTCAGCTCACGCACCCGTCCGTCCAGCCACCGGGCGCCTCTCACCAGGTGCTCGGCCGGAGCCCTCCGCGACTTCGCCATGAACTTGGCGTCGACGATGCCGTCCAGGCCCGCCGTGTCGACGATGGCCGCCAGGAGCGACTCCACGTCGGCCGCGTCCGGGCTGTATTCGACGAGCAAGCTGCCCGTGAGTGGGGAATGGACGGTGCCGAACACACCTTGCGTCTCCCCCAGCTCACCGCGCACGCGGTCCGCGACGGCCGAGTCATCTCGGAAGCAGCTCGCGCGCACACGAAGCCGGCCCGGGGAGTGGTGCACGAGCAACAACCACTCCCCTTCGATGGCGCCCGAGTCCGGGTCGAGCCTCATGCGTGCCCCTCTCGACTGTCCGCGACGGGCCGGGCACCACTGTCCGCCGCACGCCGGCTGTGGGCCTGATGAAGGTTCGCCCGCGAGCGCGCCTCCGCCACCAGGTCGGAGAGGTACTCACGCTCGGTGGCGATGACCCGCCGCGTCCACGCCACCAAATCAAACGCCGCCGTCGCCACGGAGACGACCGCACCGCGTGAGTTGTCGACGGTGCTCCGGGCCATCCAGCCGCTGGCCACGCCCGCCAGGAATGCCACCGCCGTCTTCATAGCCCCCCCGGAGCGGCATGGGCGTCAGCGCCCAGCCCGGCGACGGGAGACGACGGCATCCGCCCGTCGCGCGGCTCGAACGAGTCGCCCTGCGGCGAACGAACGACCCCGTGGGTCCGGAACTGCTTCAGCAGGGCCTGCACCCGCTCGCGACGCACCGGACGGTTGAGCGCGGCGGCGGCCTGCCGCAGCAGCAGCCACTCCGCGTTCGACATGGACAGATCCACCGCGGCAATCACTTCGAGCGCGTGCAGGAAGGCATCCCGCGCGGGCTCGGGCACCTCGTGGAGACGCTCGACCCACTGCGCCTCGTCTTCGCCCAGGCGCTCCAGCAGTCGCTTGCGCGCCGCGGAAGGGCTGTTGCGCAGCAGGTGCGCCAGCATGACCGTCGCCTCGGAACTCAGCACCCCATCCGTTCCGAACAGGCACCAGGCGCCTTCGATGAGCAGCTCCACGCACCGCGCGTCCACGGCCCGCACGGCGGAGAACGCATCGTCCAGGGCGCGGCGGTAGCGCGCATACTCCACCGAGGCCTCGCCCAGCCGGCGCGTGTGCCGCCAACTGGTGACGGAGGAGGTCAGGACGCTGGCGAAGGGAAGGAGGTTTCGCAGCACGCCCTCTCCCATCAAGCGGTTGCCCAGCTTCCGCTCCGCCGCCTCCGTGTCCTCGGTCAGCATCCGGCCCACGAGCCCCGCACCGCCGTGGTCCGCGTCCTCCCACGTCTCCGAGCCCGCCGTGAGGGCGTTCAGGTGGAGCAGATCCCACGGGTCATCCGGGTCGATGCGCACGCCGAACGCGGACGCCACGTCGCACATCATCCGGGCCTGGATGAGCGAGCGCAGCATCGTGTCCAATCCCATGGCGGATCCTGCCACGGGGACGGCCACGAGCGCCCCCACGAAGCCGGTGTCCAGGGTGAACATGGCCGCGCTGGTGGAGATACCCGCGGCGCTTGCCCCCACCAGCGCAGCCTCCTTGCTGGCACGCCGGATGAGGGCATCCGTCTCGGACGCACGGACGGCGGACGTGGTACCGGCGCGCCGCGCCTCGTAGTGACGCACGTAGGCGGTCACCAGACGGGCGTGCCACGCGCCCGAACGGATGTCCTCGAAGCGCAACTCACGCCCGAGCTTCTCGGCGAAGTCTCGCAAAGGGTGCAGTGCGGCCGCCGGCGTCGCGGCGTCTTCCGGATGAAATGGAGCGGTTCGTGTCATGGGCTTGAGTGCGGAACAGCCGTGCGCGCCAGACCTGGAGGGCGCGACACGGCTGGTGGGGGGTGCATCCGATGTGGGCTTCCAGGAATCGGCGCACTCAAGCTAGGGAGATTCGAGGACCGGGAGAACCGGTCCTGCGGGGCAACGCCTACGCCGCCGGGTTGACGGTGGCCTCAGCGAACGGTGATGGCCGCCCGGACAGCGCGCAGGAGCTCGGTGAGCTCGACACGCGCCTGCGCCTTCGCCGCCGGGTCTTTCTCGTCCTGACCTCGCTGCGCCACCAGCGCCGTCACCATGGCGCCCGCGGCGGCCTTGGCGCGGGCCCAGGGATTCGTCTCCGCGTCCGCTTCGTTCGTCGTCACCGCGGCCCAGACTTCACACAGGTGGCTGGCCGCGTCCGCGAACGCGGCGACGGCGGGCTTCTGTTCGAGGATGGACGCATTGCGCAGGTCCCCCAACGCCCCCGCGATGACGTGCCCCTGGCGAGGTGCCTCACCGCGGGCCTGGGCGAAGAGGTCCGCGGCGGCGGCGGCGCCCTCGACGCGTGTCGCGGCCAGCCGCAGCCACTCCGCACAAATCTGGAAGGCCATGGGCTCGGGGAACCGCGCCGTCAGCCAGCCCAGCAAGGGATAGAGGTACTCGGAGCGCTGCCAGGCCTCGTCCACGGAGCCGCAGGCCAGGCCCGACTTCTGGAACATGCCGAGCAGGAACGCATCAGGGGATTCACTCATCGCGGCGCCCACTCTCTCCTCGCGGTGGCCCTGGGACAACCCCGAGCGTGGCCTACGGTGCGCCCGTGGGCAGTGACACGTAGTGCTCACCCAGCTCGGTCAACGTGCCCGCGGCGCCGAGCAGGCTCGCGAAGCACGGGTCGTTCGTCCACCGCCCCGTGAACCACGCGTAGCGGAACACGTCCTCGCGCCGCTCGCAGACGGCCACCATCTCCGTCATCTGCACCCGCTGCTTGGCGACCGAGTCAATCTGCGCGCCATCCGGCTGGCTGTGGCAGTTGGCGAACTCGGTGACCCAGAACGGCTTGCCGTACTTCGTGAGCCGGTCCAGGTTGTAATCCAGGCCATAGTCGTACCAGTGGAACCCGAGGTAATCGATGTGCGGGTCGCGGTTCCCGTTGGCGGCGCGATAGGCGGAATAGAAGGCGTCCAGCCAGTCAACGGGGTCGCCATAGCCCGACAAGGTGCCCCAGTTCATCGCCGGCCCCACCAGCTTCACGCCGGTGTTCTGGGCGACACGCTCATACCGTGGCCACAGCTCCGCCGCGGCCTGCGGCGACATGTTGGCCTGGTCCGTGAGGTTGGGCTCGTTGAGGAGCAGCAGGTACTGGATGCGCGGATTCGCCCGGAGGATGGACTCAATCCGCGCCGCGCCCAATCAGGCCCCCAGCTGCTCCGTCGAGAGCGTCCACGGTTTTCTGAGGCGCGCCGGAGCATCAGGAGCGACAAGCCCTGGAATTCACTTGGCCGCGCGTCGAGCACGCGTCTTGCTTTGGCTCACGGCTCTTCCAAACATCCACGGAGGCCCCATGGTCGTCCCTCGAATCCAAGTCGTCGCCTGTTGCACCGCTGCCCTACTGTTTGCTGGCTGTGAGAGCACCCTGTGCGGTTCGGAGCCGCCCACCGCGGACGCCAGCTGCCTTCCCCCGGAACTGGAGCAAGCGCCGGGCGAGTACGTCGCCTCGTCGGCCCCTCGGGACGGAGCGCCCACCATCGACGAAGAGCTGGCGGCCTTCGTCAGCGGCAACACCAGCCTGGGTGTGGCGCTCTATCAGCGCGCCATCCAGGAGAAGCAGAACCTCTTCTTCTCGCCCTACAGCGTCACGCAGGCCCTCTCCACGGTCTACGCCGGGGCACGGGGGAACACCGAGGCGCAGATGGCCCAGGCACTGCGCTTCTCCCTGTCCCAGTCGAGGCACCACCCCACGGCGAACGCCTTGGAGCGCGCCCTGGCGAAGCCCGCGAGCCCTCCCCCGGCTTCGGGGACACCGCCGACCTTTCATTCCCTGAACTCGGCATGGGGTCAGCAGGGCATGACCTTCCATGACGGATTCCTCGACACCCTGGCCCGGCATTACGGCGCCGGCATGCGTCTGATGGACTTCGAGAACGACGCGGCCGGTGCGCGCGCGGAAATCAACCGCTGGGTCGAGGTGAACACGAGAGACCGCATCCAGGACCTGGTCAATGAAGAGTCCCTCCCGAACGCGACGCGCTTGATGCTCATCAACGCCGTCTATTTCAAAGGCGCGTGGTCGTGGCCGTTCCGCGAGCAAGGAACGCGGAACGCGGCCTTCCGGGCCCTGGATGGAACGAGCCACCAGGTCCCGACGATGAGCGGCGGCAGGGGGCAGTACATGGAGGGGGATGGCTTCGAAGCCGTCACCCTGGACTATGCCGGAGGCACCTTCCGCATGGTGCTCGTCGTCCCGGAGTGGGAGCGCTTCGAGGAGGTGGAATCCCGGCTGTCTCCCGCTTTCTTCAAAGACGTCCGCGCACGGCTCGAGAACCATCAGATCGACATCCAGCTGCCGCGCTTCCAGATCGAGTCCGAGCTCCCCCTCATCCCCGCATTGCAGGCGCTGGGCATGGAGGACGCGTTCACGGAGGGCGCTGACTTTTCGGCCATCTCCCCCACGAAGCTCAGGATTGCGACCGTGAATCACAAGGCGTTCGTGGCCGTGAACGAGCTTGGGACGGAGGCCGCCGCCGCGACTGCCGTGGGAATGGTCCCCGTGTCACTGCCAAAGCCGATCCACGTCAATCGGCCGTTCATCTTCGTCATCGAACACGTGGCGACGCAGAACGTGCTGTTCCTGGGGCGGTTCGTGAAGCCTTGATGCCCCCGTGGCACCACGCCCCCGCGCCGGTGCCCCGCGACGAACAGGGTTCAGGAAGGTGCGACTGACGCGTCAAGCGCCTCCACTTGACGTGTCATGACGCGAGCAAGGCCTGCTGCTCCGCGGATAAGCACGTGATTCGATTGGGCAGCAATCCGGCATGTGGATTGCTGACGGCCTCCGCACTTGAAACGGGAGGTTGCATTGCGATTCATGAGCGGAGTGGTCGTCGCGGTCGGTCTGCTGGGGTGCGGTGGTCCGGAGGTGGAGCGAGACCCGGTCGATACGATCAGCCAGATGGACCAGGAGATTGTGGGAGGAATCGAGGCTCGGCCTCACTCCTTCCCGTGGATTGTCAGCTTGCAGCAGGGCACCAGCCACTTCTGTGGTGGCGCCCTCGTGCGGGTCGGCGCCAAGGAAGAGAGCGATATCGTCCTCACCGCTGCCCATTGTTTCTACGACGGTACGTCCAACGTCACCGCGGTCGCAGGGGCTCATGACCTGTACCGCCCCACCGCGGGACAAGCCACAGCCCGGGTGGTGAGGGCGGTCCTTCACCCGCAATACAATCCGGACACGACGATGAACGACATCGCCGTTCTCAAGCTCGACCGGCCCATCAAGTTCGACCAGGCCGTTGCCGGTGCCTGCGGTCAGTCATCCACCATGCGCCCCAATCTGGCCGCGCAGTACGCATCTGGAGGCACCCGCGCACCTGTCTGTCTCCCTGCCAGCGGGGATCGGGTTGCAGACAACACGATGGCGACCGTCGCGGGCTGGGGCCTGACACGGGAGGGCGGGTATGACACGTCCTCCCTCTTGCTGCAGGTGGGGGTCCCCACCCTGAATCACCGGGACGTGGCCAATAGCTATCGCCCCCATGGAATCACCATCAACGAGCAGGCGATGTTCGGGGCTGGTTACAAGGAAGGAGGCAAGGACGCATGCCAAGGGGACAGCGGAGGACCTCTCATCGTACCGGGGCCCCAAGGGTACGTGCTCCAGGGAATCGTGAGCTTCGGCGTGGGCTGCGCGAGGGCGGGGTTGCCCGGCATCTATACGCGGGTCTCCAATTACATCCCGTGGATCAACACGCAGATCCGGACCTACAGCGCCGTCAGATAGCGGGCGCGTGAGAGGGCTCCGTCAGGCGCCGGTCCCCCGTGAACTTGAATCCCGGACACGACATCGCCCCCGGTCGAATGCCCCGGAGGCGATGAGACGACAGGTTCCACCGTGCGGCGGAACTAGATGAGGGGCATGAAGACCTTGAACCCGGTACGGCCGCTGTTGGTCGTGTTGCGCTCGATGAAGTCGCTGGCGGACGAGTGGCCGTCGCCGGTGGTGATGGCCGTGTGCCCGTAGATGCTGCCCAGTCGAGTGGAGGTGCTCTCCCAGGTGAGGACGAGGCCCGGAATCTTCAGCGCCTGCTCGAGCGACATGTTGACCTGCTTGAACTTGTCGCGCGGCAGGTTGTTGTCAATCTGGTTGCCGTTGCCCCAGACCTTGATGCCGAAGGCGTTCTGGATGGCCCGGCTCACACCCGTGGCGCACAGGCCCTGGCTGTTGTACCCGCCCATGCCCAGCGCGGCCTGGCGGCCCGCCTCGGCGAGCCTGCGCATCGCGGGGGTCGCCTGGCCCGGGGCCACACCGCCGCTCCCGCTGACCTCTCCGCCGCCCGACGCACCGCCGGAGCCCCGCGGACCGCTCTTGCCAGAGTCGAAGGAATCCTTGCCGCTGTGGCCCGTGGCGCGGCCGCCAGCGCTCCCGGGGAGGCGCAGCGTGGCACCCGCGTAGATGAGGTCTGGATTGGCGATATTGTTGATGCGCGCCAACTCCTTCACCGACGTCTTGAAGCGAGCGGCAAGCTCCGAGAGGGTGTCCCCCTTGCGAATCAGGTAGGAGGAAGATGCTCCCCGGCGGCTCGAATTGATGGACGTGGACATTCAGGTCTCCTGGTTCCCATTGTCGTCACGGCCCTCCCGGAGTTGCGTCCGGTTTCCCAAAATCTTGGAATCCGCAGGAAAATGAGGGGCCGTAAATCGCGAAAATCCGAATAAAACCAGGAACCTGGAGGCGCTCGATTGCGATGCCGCCTCCGTGCCGAAGTGAGCATCACCCGTCTGGCAGCCGTGCCTTCGCCACCGGCCCCAGCTCCACGCGGAGCGCCTGTGCGAAAGCATCTGGCAGAGGCTTCAGGGGGTCATCCGCCAAGCCGTACTCCTCGATGCGGGGCGCCGCCCCCAGGAGGAACTCCAGCCAGCGCTCCCGCAGCCGAACCGTTCGCTCCAGGCGCTCGTCGATGGTGTTGGCAATCAACGGAAGGTGAACGTCCAGGGTGGTGTCCGGCTGTCGCGCGCGAAGCCGCTGGACGAGCGAGCCCAGCCGGTCGACGCGACCCACGCGCTGCTCGAGCTGTGCGGGGTTCCACGCCAGGTCGTGATGAACCACCCGACGGCAGTGATGATGCAGGTCCAGCCCCTCCTGCATGACCTCGTTGGCCACGAGGACCATCGGGTACAGTGGCGTGTTGAAGGCCTCGCGGAGCCGCTCCCGGCTCTCGCCCTCCACGGTGTGGCGGACGAGCGCCCCCGCGCGAACCGCATCATCGAGCACTTCGCGCCGCCGCTCCTCGTCGAGCTTCCCCGCATAGATCAGGAAGCGCTTCAGCAACTCGAACCAGGGCCGTCCCCGAGGCGTGGTCCAGAAGCGGTCCACCACCGACGACAGCGCCCGGGACTCCACCGCCTCCACGTCAACGCCCTGCTCCTTCGCGAATGCCAGCAGCTCCGGAAGGAAGGGGACATTGCGAGCGACGAGGTAGCTGGCGAGCCGCTCGACGGTGCGGACCCGCAGCTCGGGAGGTACCTCGAACAGGGCACCCTTGAGGTAGGACCAGAGATGCTCGCGGCGAAGCACGAGGGCCGCGTCCCCTGCGTCAATCGTCCAGGAAGGCGTCCTGTCTCCCTCGGCGGAGTCCTCGACGTCGTCGGCGACGAGATCGAAGCCGAGCGCCACGAAGCGCGCGTCCGTCAGGCGCCTCAACACCTCCGGGTCGACATCCCCCGCCAATACTCCGTCTCGCACGAAGAGGGCCACGGCCTGCTCGACACAGCGTTTGACCAGGGACCAGTCCATCCGCTCCGCTTGCGTCTTCGAAACGCGTTGCTGGCGCAGGAGGCCGTTCGCCCGCTCGATGACGAGTTCAAGGTGGGCCCCCTCCACCACGACGCCCTCCAACAGCGTACCGGTATACCGCTCTCGCAGCGCGAGGTAGAGCGCATCCTGGGCGCGGCCGAACCGATCACGCAGGCGAGAGTGATGTCCATCCACCCGCTTGCCGTCCAGCTCGTGCTCGAAGATGTCGCCGTGGCTCGCGGCCGGAAACACCTTCCTCCATCGCTCCAGCAAGTGATGCTCCCATTCCGCCTCGATTCTCCGCTTCAGTTCACGGAGCGTCTCGATGCGGGCGCAGAAGATGAGCGTCTTCTCGTCGCGGGCGACAGCCTCCAGCGCGTCCCGCACGACGTGGTCCACCTTCGGGTGCCCCCCCTGCTCCACGCGCAGTTCCCCCACCACGCTCCGCAAGAGCCCGCGGTAGGCCTCGGCGTCGCCGTCGGGCAGGGCCTGCCGCTCACTGGAGAGCAGCGCCCCCTCGCGCGCGGCCCCATAGGAGGAGACCATGTTGATCTGAACCGCCGCCTTATGAGTGCGGCTCTTCCCCCGGAAGAGCTCCGCGATGAACCGCTCGTAAAGCATGAAGGGAACGCCCGCCCCACCCTGGGCCCGCAGTCGGGGGCGGTGGCTCCTGCGGTAGACACGCTTGTCCTCCCGGAGGCTCCGAATCATCCACCGCCGGAAGCCCGGCTCGATGCGCTCCGTCTTCAGGGACAGCAACCGGCGCGCGCACAGGACCACCGCCCGCAGGGACGCATCTGCCGGCTCCTCCACCAGCTGGGGGTCCCTGGCAAACAACGCGCCGAAGTCCGAGACGACGGCCTCGTCCGCTTGTGACCAGACGCGCTCAAGCTCGTTATAGGCCTGCTTGTAGTCCCCCACGTCGTCCAACAATCGCTGGGCCTGCTCCATCAGGTCCGCAGGCGCGGACCGGGCCAGGGCGAAGAGCGAGAGCACTTGCTTGAGCTCGTCGACAGAGAGCTGAAACGGCGTGGCCGTGAGGAACAGCGCCTTGTCGAAGCGCCCCTCGAAAACAGTGCGCACCCCGGTGGCCCGTACCGAGTCCACGTTCTTCAGCTTATGGGCCTCGTCAACGATGAGCAGGTCGAAGTCGGGGATGAGCTGCCCGACCAGACGAAAGCGCAGGTCCATCAGCGCATCATCGACCCACCTCTGGTTCGCGAAGCCGTCGTACTCCTCGCTTTTCCAGAGCGCGTCGAGTGAGCCCTCTCCCGCGCGCTGTTTGTGTCTTTTCAATGCCTCTCGGACATGGGGTCTGATGACCGACCACTCGAAGGTATCGAGGAACGCCTGCTGCTCGACGTCCACGCGCGCCACCGCGCCCTCCCGGTAGCGACGAAAGATGGCCGCCACCTGATTGCCGGCGAGCCCCTGTGCATCCGCCCACAACGAAAGCAGCCAGGCCTGGTCCGCCAAGGAGCGACTTCCCGCGAAGATGTTCACGGGCGCGATGGTGATTCGCGTCTCGCGAGTGGCCGCGACCAGCTCAGCCAGGGTGCTCGCGGTCTTGGACTGACCCGCGAAGCCCCGGTACATGGGGCGGCTGGTGTCACAGAAGGCACGCAGCTCCTTGGACCACTTCGTATTGAGGTCGGGCCCCGGGGTGAGAATCAGCGCCCGGGCATCCGGCAGCACATGCAACCGGGCCGCAAGGACGCCGAGCGCCTCATACGTCTTCCCCATTCCCACTTCATCCGCCAGCACAACTCCTGGCTGATCATCGAACAGCTCCAGCGCGCGGAGGACGGTGTCCTCCTGTCGCTCGATGTCACGCAGGGGCACCGTCGAATCAGCCCGTGCATCCAGATGCAGGAAGCTCCGCAACCACGTCCGCTCACGTCTTTCCATGGGTGCCCTCAAGCCCGTAGAAACGAACGACACCGTCCAGCCACCCGGCACCTCGCGGTCGCAGCCGCGTCAAGTCCGCGCGCAGCAGGGTCCGCAGCTCCGCGAGCAGCGCCTGCTTCGCCTCCAGATCCGCGCTCTCGGGCAACACGAGCTGCTCCAGCTCTCGAAGCAGCTCGCAGCCGTAGACCCAGATTTCGTCATCGGACACGGAATCCCGAGGCAAGTCGCGCAGCCGCTCCCAGAGCGTCCGGGCCCCCGTCGGCCCCAACAACCGATAACGAAACGCGGAGACCGTCGATGCGGCGAGCAAATCCTCCTTCAGCCCCCACCAGGCCTTGAAGACGTCCGTGGGGCCAAAGCCCTCGCCAAATACGGAGTCCAGGACGGAGTCGACCCCCGCCACGCCGCGCTGCTCGCGAAGGGTCGACAACCGCTCCGCGCCCACACGCCGCGCCAACAGCGCCAGCAACTCCCGGACTCCCAGGCCCGCGAGATGAGCACTCGTGGGCAGCATCGCGAGGTCCGCGACGCGGATGGGAACAAGCCACGACCGTCCCGCCGCGCGGAACTCCAGCTCGGCTCCCGCCGCGGCCAGATCGAAGTCGGAGAGTACCACCGGACCCGAGCGCGGCCCCACGCCCTTCGCCAGTTCCCTGTCCAGGTACCACCAGGCCCAGCCCCCCAGTCCCCCTGGCCCCTGCTGACTCCAGGTGACGGTCAATGTGCGAGCGGCCGCGTCATGGACGACGTCCTCGAGCCACGCCGAGAAGTCGACCTCGGCCCCGGGCGCATCTCGCTCCTCGAAGCGCGCTGACTCGAAGGGCGCGCACACCAGCGAGGGCAGCATTTCCGACAAGCGCACCTCTCCGTCCAGGCAGAGCAGAACGCCCGCCTCGACGTTGCCACCCTGCTCCACCCCACACGAAAGCGCGGCGGCGGAGGCGTTGGCGGACCCGATGAGCGCATAGGTCAGCGTCCTGCCTGCGGTCGTCACCGTCAGCAGGAAGAGCTTGGCATGCAGGGGGCGTCGGCTCGCGCGCCCGGCAGGTGTCAGCGTCGCCGTTGGATGGAGCCAGAGTTGGATCTCGTGCTCGCGGACGATGCGCTCGAGGATTCGCCTCGGCGCATGGACCGTCGGCGGCTCCACGGGCCACATCCGCCCCTCCGCGACTTCATGCTCGAATGCGTCTCTCTCGTACCGTCCAGGCCGCCCGGAGCCGAGCTGGATCTCGACACGCTTCGCCGTGACGCGGTTGACCCCAAAGTACTCCAGGCGCTCGATGTCCTCGCCGTCGACTGACTCGCGATAACGCGAGGCCCACAGCCGCCCTTCGCCCTCCGCGAGCACGGGCGTTCCCCCGCCATAGGGAGGGGCGAGTGGTGCGTCCTCCCATGGCACGCCAAGGTCCAGCGGCGGCGGACTCCCGGGGCGAAGCGCGAGCAACTCGGAGAGCACCGACGCGAGCCCCGTCGTGTCATTCGCGATGTCGAGGTCATCCAGTTCGAAGAACGGGGACAGGATGCCCACACGAGTGACTCGCGCGTCCTCCGGGAGCGCCTCTCTCAGATGATCGAGCATGGACGCGCTGAAGGTGTCCACGAAGAGCGCATCCGTCGGCGCCTGGCCGCTGGGAAACGGCGTGTCGGAGATTCTTGCCGCGAGCGCGGAGCGGACCAGCGTCAACTGGGTGCCCGGGTGGGTCGCGAGCGCCGCGCAGCTTCTGAGGAACCTGTCTACGTTCCGTAGGAACGCCGCGTCGGCGGGGACGTCGTAGCGCAACGTGCGCGTGAAGAAGAGTTCGGCGTTCTGCTCGTGGCCCGGCCTGGTGGCATTGCCCGAGCCCACGGCGACGCGCGCCTCCCCGTCGTACAGCACCAGGATGACCTTCGGGTGGAACGTCCGCTCCCGGATGAGCTGGAGGTCATACGGCAGGCGACGGCCTCCCCGGCGGACACGCGCGTCGACGAAGCAAGCCACCGGTGTCTCGCGCAGCGCCGCGCGGGCCTCCTCATGGTAGCGGACAGCCTCCTCCTCCGGGTCCCCCTGCAGGCGCAGCAATGCACGCAGGATGCGGTCCTCGAAATAGGAAGGGTCGAATGTATAGGAGCAAAAGACGGCTCCCAGGCAGGGTTGCTCGGAGACGAGGACCTGCTCGATGAGCCTCCGGGATTCGATCATCATGCGGCACCTTCCAGAACATCCAGCTCCCGGCTCATGGGCAGCCGTCCCAGGTCCGTCAGCAACGTGCGGACCACATCCAGCTTGAACGAGGGGAAGCGTGCCGACTCTGGCCGTGCGGTGTAGGACGTGACGATGAGCACGAGCTTGCCGGCCTCGTTGCGAATCCAGCCTTCGCCGCGTCGCCGCTCGCGCTGTACATTGGAGTGATAGAGCAGCAACAGGTCTAGCGCCGCGAGTGAATCCGCGTCCACCAGCGCCTCGACCAATCGAAGAAAAGCGGCGCCATGCATGGGCAGTCGCCGGATCGCACCGACCCTCGGCGAGGACAGCAGCGCCGCGCATGCGCCCTTCAGCGCCCCAAGTGTCTCCGCATCGAGGGCCTCGCGTCCGATGCGCTCGCGGGGAGCGACCCAACCGGCGCCATCCAGACAGGAATAGACCCGGTCGAAGGCCCCGACGAGTCCCTGCATCACCTCACCGAAGCGGCGCGCCGTCAGCAGGAGCGCCAGCAGCTCATCCGAGAGCCGTCCCAGCCGGCCCGCCAGCGCAGCGTCGAGGATGTCTCGCGGAGCAGCGACCCCGGCCTTCGCTGCCGACTCGACCAACTGGCTCATCGCGAACGAGTGCGGGTCCCGTGCGTGCACGAAGAGGGCCTCGAACAACCGGTGCTGCTGGGCGGTGCGTCCGCGCTCGACCAGGGAGCTCAGACGGCTGAACCGCCCCACCTGAGCCAACGTCAGCCGCCCGTGAACCCGCGCGATGCTCGTCGACTTCCTGTCCAGCGCCACCAGCGCGTACTCCTCGTATCGCCCCCGGTGTTTGTTCTCCGAGGGCTCGTCCCAGAACGCATCGATGAGCGCCAGCGCGCCCGGGCCCGGCCGCAGGGAACCCTCGATGACGAGCCCAGAGCGCCGCAGCGGTGCCAGGTAGGCCCCCAGGTTTCCCAGCTCCTGCTGACGCGAGATGAGCTGGAAGTCGAGCGGCAGGCTCGACGCACCTGAGCGCCACGCATTTCGCGCACCTCGCACGCCCCGCATGGAATCCCAATCGCCCCGAGGAAGCTGGCCCTCACGGAACTCCAGCGTGGCCAGGGCCCAGAAGCGCTCCCAACGCTCGAAGAGTTCTCGCCGAACCTCGTCCGTCGCGGGGTAGGAATGGTGCTCGATGGCCCGCTCCACGAGCTGCAATCCATAGAGCACCATCGCGTAGGCCTGGGCCCTGCTGGAGCGGGTCGTCAGCGTGGGCAACCCCCAGAGCCCCACCTGCTGCGAGACATAGTCGAGCGCGAGCGGGTCTTCGGAGGTCAGCTCGGGATTCTCCGCGGGCGGCGCCACCCAGCAGAGGGCATCGGCGGGACTCTTCAGCGGCGTGAGCGTGGGCATGCACGCGCAGGCTCGCATCTCGGCGCCGTGCTGGAAAGACAGGGGACCTACTCCCCGGGGAGTATGGCCAGCGTGTCATTGGGGACCTCTCTGGCCCATGACGCAGTGGCTCATGACAAGGCTTCTGAAAGCCGTGTCTTGAAAATGTCCCAGCTCTCCGAGAGCCAAAGCTGCCACTACCCACAGTGAACAAACCTCATCCATCCAACGTCACGCACCCCATCTTCGCGTTCCTGCGTGACCACGCCACCTTCGAGCAGATGCGGGAGTTCACCTGCTGGAGCACACCACGGTCGACATGGAGCACGCCAACGAGAGCCATGCGCCCGTCTGGCACCAAGCATTCTGGGTCATGACGCACGGCATTGCCTTGCAGTCCTTCCACGGAGTGGTCGCGACTGTCTGATAATGTAGACGGCCATGAGCCTCATTGAACGACTGCGGGACTCACGACGCCATGAAGAACGGCCGTCCCAAAAGGCTTCGCGAGCGGCCCGGACATCGAGCGCCGCACCTCGCCCCACCGTCAATCGAGACCTCCGCACGCAACTGCTACGGCTGGACCGCATCGACAGCACCTTGCGTTCTGCGTGGGTGGCGACGGAGTTCAAGGACCGTGCTCTTGAACGCAAGCTCAATGCGCTCACCGAGGCGGGCATCGACTGGCTGCGTGAGACGATCAAGGTCCACGGCTGGCCCGGGCATCGCCTCGTGGGCCGAAGCGGGGCCGCGGCCGCCTGGCGGCTGATTCAACACGCCGACTGCTCGCTGGCCTTCCAGAAACGCTGCCTGAAGTTGCTGCGGGACGCGGCGGCGCGCGCCGACGTTCCCATCCAGCAGGTGGCCTACCTCACGGACGTGGTGCGCATGCGAGAGGGGAAGAAGCAGCTTTATGGAACGAAGTTCCGCAAGGTGAAGGGAGAGCTCGTCCCCTACCCCATCGAGAAGGAGGCCGGCGTCGACTTGCGCAGGAAGGAGATGAACCTGCCGTCGCTCGCCGCCTATGCGCGGAAGATTCGCCGCACATTCCAACCTTCGTGACGGGAGCCGCCATGCACCGCGCCTTCGATTGGCAGCCTTTCGTGAAGCAACACTGGGAGAAGGCACCCGCGCGCCTGGCACTGCCCGGCCCCATCCTCCCCGTCGACCAGGTCTTCCAGGCCGCGATCTCCGCCTGTGCCCCCTTCCGCCACGGGACGCGGTTTCGCGCCCTTCCCGACGCGCGCTTCTTCGTGGAGGCCGCCAGGCTCGCCGCCCCGGGAACGCTCCTCCCGGGTGAAGACGACGCGTCCCTGGAGTCGTTCTCGCGCCGCGCCTCCAAGCACCTGGACGGCGCATCCTTCCAGCTCCACGTCGAACAACCGTTCATGTTCGACTTCGCCCTCTGGAGCGCCTTGCGAGACTTCCTCAGGGGGCTCCTGGAGCGCGTGGGCGTCCCGGTGCTGCCCATGGCCACCGACCTGTTGCTGGGCCGCTTCTCACGAGGCCCTTACGGCATCGCGAAGCGGCCCCACCATTCGCTGGTGACGCTGGTGCTCCAGGGCCGGCTGCGCGTCCGGCTCTGGAAGAAGCTCTGGGGCTCGCCCCCCAACGAAACCGAGGACTTCGACCGCCACCTGGACAAGGCCACCACCCTGGAGGCCGGTCCCGGTGAGCTGCTCTACAGCCCCTCTCGCTACTGGCAGCTCGAAGAAGCCCAGGGGGACTGCATGGCCGTCCGGGTATGGATTCCCGTCAAGGGGAGCCGGCCCACGGACGCGGCCAAGGACGTGCTCGTGGGGCTCCTCGAAGCGCGGCACGCGCACGATGAGCGTGTGCCCTACCACCCCTACCCCTGGCGCCGGCCGCGCAGGGGCGCGCAGGCAACCATTCCATCCGTCGAGCAGGCCGCGGATACGCTCCACGCGCTGACTCGGGAAGAAGACGTTCAGCAGGTCCTGCGCCTCATCTGGGCCCGGAGGGTCAGCGCTTGCGCGCTCGAGCCCGTGCCGCCGCCGGACCAGGCCCCACCCCTGTCAGACCCCGACCGGGTGAGGAAGACGCCGACCGTGGACATCATCCGGATGAAGGACCCTTCGGGGCTGTGGATCTGGGCCGTCAACGGACATGCCTTCCCCGGCCCCAACGAGGCCCTGGGACAGCGGCTCATCAACGCACTGTCCTCGGAAGCGCCGCCTTGCGTCGGTGAGCTGTGCAAACTGGCTCGCCCCGGTCCGCAGCGAGAGGCCAGTCGCGCCACGCTGGCGGCGCTCCTCCGGCTGCGCGGGATTCACGTCATCACCGGAGCGGAGGCCTGACGGATGCCCACCTTGGAAATCGCGACCCGCTTCGACTGGGACACCTTCGTCAGGCGCTACTGGAACCAGCGCCCCGTGCTCTTCAAGGGAACACAGGCCTCCCCCTTCACCGTCGACGACGTCTTCGAGGCATCGGCCGGCGCCACCCAGCGCTACCTGTCCCGCAGCTACGAGCCGGCGTCACGGCCCGACGTCACCTTCACGGTGGACCGGCTGCGGCAGCTCCGCTCCCGGGAGTGGCTGCCCAGAAAGTCCGATGGCTCCCTGGACGGGTATGACGCCCGCATCGCCTCGCAACTGGGCGAGCGCCGCTACGCCCTCATCATCGCCACGATGCACGCCTCCGGCTTCCAGCTCTGGTCACGGCAACGCGCCTTCTTCTCCGGCCTGTGGCAGCGCGTGGGCATGCCCGTGACGGGCGGCATCACCTCGCTGTTCCATGGGACCTACGAGCACAGCCCCGTGGGAGTCCACCTGGACCGCTTCACCACGTTCATGTTCGCGCTGCGCGGACGCAAGCGGATGCGCTTCTGGCACAAGCGGCCGTGGAGCGAGGACGTCTCCACCATCCTGGACTACCAGCCCTACCTGGCGTCGTCCTTCGTCGCGGAGGTCGAGCCCGGCGACATCCTCTACTGGCCCTCCACGTACTACCACGTGGGCGAGAGCGCCGGCGCAGGCGTGGCCAGCAGCCTGAATGTCGGCATCCCCATCACCGAGCACCACGTCATCTATTCCGTGGACGACCTGCTGCGCGGGATGCTCGACGAGACGTCGCTCGCCGACCAGGAGTGGAAGCAGACGCGGCTCGCGCGGGTATCGGCCTCGCCCCTGGCCCGCGGTGCCCTCTCGAAGAACGGTGTCCTGGCCACGGAGCTGCCCCGGGCGCTCACCGAAGCCGTGCGCGCGTTTCGCGATGTCAGCCACCCGAAAGAGGCGCGACGGCACATCCAATCCACCTGGCTCAAGCGGTTGACCTCGGGAGGCTTCGAGCCCGTGCCACCGCCCACCCGTGAAAAGCCTTTGCGTGACTCACACCACGTGCGGGTGGACCCGAGCTTCCCCGTCCTCTTCGAACGAGACAGCGCCACACGGTGGATTTGTTCCGCCAACGGCCATGCCCTGCGCGGCGCGGGTGGTGGACGCGCCATTGAAATATTCTTCCGAAAGCTGAACTCCGGCGCGGCTGTAAGCGTCGAGGAGTTGCTGAGCCCGTTTGGGACACGGCGCGCTGCGAGACATGATTCAGAAGTCATCGCCGCAACGCGTGAAGGAATGCGTGGCGTCCTGAAAAAACTTCACGCAGTTCGCGCAATCACTCTCAGCGCTTGACGCATCCGCCGTCAGCGCCCAGGCTTGGCCAGCAGTCCACATCCATCGATGGAGGAGTGTCATGACGAAGACGAAGGCGAAGGCCCCCCAATCGTCCAAGCAGACCAAGCAGAAGCTCGTAAAGCTGATGAACGTCATGGAGAAGGCCACGGTTCCCGCTGCCACGACGGCCATGAACCTGACCTGCAGGCGCATCTACTGCTCCCCCTACTGATGGCCTCGGGCCGCTGGGCATCGTCCCAGCGGCCCGCTTCCCAACCTGCGCAGTGTGCCTCGCAGAACCGATGTAAGGCATTCTGGAGCATGCAGCCCCCCTCACTATCCTGTCACCCTCCTGGATCTCCCGTGGAGCCGTGACATGAAAAGCGCTGTCGACCTGCAGGGCAACCCACTGAGCGACATCTCCCTCGCCGCGATGCGGCGATGGCTCCTCGAAGCCGATGTGCTGGGCTACCTGCCACAGATTGCCGCCACGGAGTCTGAAGGCCGCCTCTGGACGTACTACGGGTTCGGCGTCCGGCGCATCGATGCGTTCGTCCGCGCGAACGGGTACGCGGCCCTCGACGACGCCACCCTCCTCACCGATGACCTGGACGCCATCGTGGCGCTGCGGGAGTTCATGGCCGCCGCGCCCCCGCTCATCGACGGCCGCCGGAGGCTCGTGGAGCAGCTTCGCGCCTTCGCCGCGGAACGGGACGCGCTGGACCAGGGCCGTCCGCTCACTGCGCACGAGCTGTTCTCCCTCTGGTACCTGAAGGCCGTTCCGGGCGCCTACATGGCGCAGCGGCTCCAGCTCGCGGACGTGGACGAAGCCACGGTGCGGCGCATCGCGAAGCTCTCCGCCGTGGGACTGCAGATGTTCGACGACGGGGTGGACCTCCAGGCGGATCTCGACCGGGGGCGCTTGTGGTTGAGCGCGGAGGAGCTCGAGCTGCTGGGACTGTCCATGACGCCGCCCGCGACGCTGGCCACCACCGCGGGGGAGCGCATCATCCGGCTGCGCAAGGCCATCTGCCTCGAGTACTTCCTCGCGGTGTATGACGAAGCCTCTCGCATCGCCTCGCCGGAGAGTCGCAAGCGCGCCCAGTCCTTCGCGGAGGCCTGGCTGAGCTTCCTCCAGCAGGACTACCTCAAGCTGTACACGCCCGGAGACCCCAAGCCCTGGGACTCCGTGCAGCGCGTCCTGAAGGCGCTGCCAGGCTCGGAGACCGTGAAGCTGCCCGTGCTGCACTCGCTGTTCTCCCTCATCTCCGCCCTGCCGCTTCCGCCCGTGGACGTGGAGGCCTGCCGGCGGGAGCTGCAACAGCTCGGGGGCTGCCCTCGGGCGCTGGCGCCAGAAGTGGCCCTGGACGCCATGGGTGTCTGCGAGGCGGAGGGAGACGCGGCGAACTTCGACGTGCCCGGGCCGGAGGCCTCCGTGCTGGAGCGCGTGCTGCTGGCCTCGCCCTCCAAGCACACCGCGGCGGACTTCGCGCGGCGCTGCCGCGAATCAACCGAGGGCTCTCCGTCCAACCTGCGCGACCCCAACCTGTCGGAGGTGTTCGCCAGCGGCATCAAGCTCGCGGAGCGCTCCGCGCGGAACTCCGTCACCGCCCGGGAGAACTTCCTCCAGCAGCTTCGCCCTGGCTCAAAGCGGGCCCCGGTGGTGGACGCCGAGCTGGCCGAGCGGTTCTCGCGCGACGGCGCGGACTGGCTCGCGTTGGGAATCGAGGCCCTCGCGGCGACGGCCCGCGGGGTCCGCGACGGCTGCCGGAAATAGAACCTCTGTCCCTCACCTCATCCATCATCAATGAATCCTGAATCCAGCATCGCGGCGGCCGAGTCCCCCTGGCTCGTCCGCCGCAAACCCCAGGCGTCGCCTCGTCTCCGGCTGTTCTGCTTCCCCTACGCGGGAGCCGGCAGCCTTCCCTACTTCCGTTGGCCTGACCTGCTCCCCGAGGCGGACATCGAGGTGTGCGCAGTGCAGCCTCCCGGCCGGGAGAACCGCCTGCATGAGCCGTCCGTGGAGGAGCTCCCACAACTGCTGGACGCGCTCGTGCGGGAGCTGTCGCCCCTCTTCGATGGCCCCTTTGCCTTCTTCGGCCACAGCCTGGGCGCGCTCATCGCCTTCGAGCTGACGCGCGAACTCCGCCGCCGGGGCCTTCCGCTGCCTGGCACCCTGCTCGTCTCCGGCTCCGAGGCGCCCTCCCGGCGCAGTGGACTTCCCCCACTGAGCGGCCTGCGGCGAGACGACTTCATCCGCGAGCTGTCCGCTCGCTACGACGGCATTCCGCAGCAGGTCCTGGCGCAGCCGGAGATCCTGGACCTCATCCTCCCCATCCTGCGCGCCGACCTGAAGATTTCAGAGCGCTACACCTACCAGGAGGAGCCTCCGCTTCCAGTGCGGCTGTGTGCCTTCGGTGGCACTCGCGACCCTCGCGTCTCGGAAGCCGCGCTCGACACGTGGCGACTGCAAACACAGCAGTCCTTCTCGATGAAGATGTTTCCAGGCGGCCACTTCTTTCTCAACGAGCTGACGGCCCAGGTGGTCCAGGCCGTCCATGCCGAACTCGCAGTCGGAGCAACCCCAGCACCATGAACAGAGACGACCTGCTCGATGTCCTGACCCGCTATGTCGCGAATGAACTCCTGGACGGGGACGCGGAGGACCTCGATTCCTCCACGCCCCTCTTGGAGCTCGGCGTGCTGAACTCGCTGGAGACCGCCCGGATGATGGGCTTCGTCCAGAAGAAGTACGGCATCACCATTCCCTCGGAGTCGCTGAAGGTCGAAAACCTCCAGACGATCTCCGCCATCGCCGACCTCGTCTACGACGCGAGGCCCCGGCAGCCGTAGCCGCTCAGCGGCCTCGACGCAGCATGGCCTGGACGGTGTCATCGTCCAGGCTGTCGACGTCCGCCAGGAGCGACTCCAGCTCCGCGTCCTCGGGAGCCTCCTCCACGGGCGCGGCTGCCTCTTCCTTCAGGCCCAGGACCTCGGCCGCCAGGTAGTCCACCAGCCCGTTGACGGTGGGGTTGTCGAAGGCCACCGTCGCGGGCAGCGAGGTGCCCAGGCTCCGCTGCAGGACGTTGCGCAGCTCCACGGACATCAGCGAGTCCATGCCGAACTCGAAGAAGCCCTGGTTCGGGTCCAGTGGCTCCGTCGTGGGACGCCCCAGCACGCCGTTGACCAGCTCGCCCACGTGCGCACGCAAGGCACCGCGCCGCTCCTTGGGCTCGAGCCGCTCCAGCCGCTGACGAATCCCCTCGCTCGCCGCGGGGCTGGCCTTCTCGATGAAGGCCTCGAACAGCGGCGAACGTCCGCGCCGCCCGAGCACCGCCCAATCCACGGGAAGAACACCGAGCTGACCGCTCAGCCCCAGGGACTGCTCGAACACCTGGAGGCCGTCTTCCGGAGGAATCACGCCGAAGCCCAACTGCTCCATGCGGCGGCGGATCTGCTCCTCCGCGGCCGCGCCCACCTCGGCCCAGGCGCCCCAGTTGAGGCTCAGGGCGGGCAGCCCGTCGGCCTGGCGGGAGCGGGCCAGCGCATCCAGGAAGGCGTTCGCGGCCACATAGTTGGCCTGTCCCGCCGATCCGATGAGCGACGCCGCCGAGGAGAACACGACGAAGAAGTCCAGCGCCGTGCCTTGCAACGCACGATGGAGGTTCCACCCACCGGAGACCTTGGGCGCGAAGGCCTT
The DNA here is from genome assembly GCF_006518205.1 of Myxococcus sp. CA005. NCBI lineage: Bacteria > Pseudomonadati > Myxococcota > Myxococcia > Myxococcales > Myxococcaceae > Myxococcus > Myxococcus sp. CA005. Next base: position 58,801 of record NZ_SRLV01000020.1, read on the forward strand.
GGCCAGCCGCTCCGGCGTCATCTGCACGAAGAGGCCGTCATCGATGACGCCCGCGGAGTGGATGACGCCACGCAGGGGCGGCACGCGTCCCGACAGCCCGGCGAGGACGCGCTCCACGTCAGCGGCCACGGCCACGTCGCCCTGCACGCAGTGGATGGTGACGCCGCGCTGCTCCAGCGCATCCAGTCGAGTGCGCGCCTCGGGCCCCGGCTCACGCCGCCCCATCAGGACCAGGTGGCGCGCTCCGCGTTCCGCCAGCCGCTCCGCGACGATGAGCCCCAGTCCGCCAAGGCCTCCCGTGACGAGATAGCTCGCGTCCGGCTTCAGTGCGGCCTCGCCGCTCGCCCCACGGAGCTTCCGGCTGCGCACCAACCGGGGCACGCGGCGCGTCGTTCCTCTCAGCGAGAGCTCGTCCTCGCCGCTGCCACCGAGCAACTCCGCATGAAGCTGCGCGACTTCGTGCTCGGACGCACTGGCATCCAGGTCCACACGCCGGCAATGGAGGTCCGGATGCTCGCGCGTGATGGACTTGCCCAGGCCCCAGAGGACCGAACTCCCCAGGTGGGTGATGCGCTCCTTCTCCGAGGTCGCCTGGGCACCGCGAGTCACCAACCAGAGCGAGGTGCTCTTTCCCTTGGCCTCGACGAGCGCCTGGGCGAGCACGAGCACCCGCGTGCCGTGCCCAAGGGCCTGCGCGGGGACGTCGTCCCCACCACCGTCCAGGCTCCACAGGTCGATGACATGCAGGGGCCCTTGCAGCGCCTCCGGGCGCAACTGGCCCAGGAGCGCGAGCGCTGAATCGCGGCCATCGACCGTGGCTCGCGCTCCAGCAGGGACCGTCACCACGTGCCAGCCTTGCTGCGTCAGTCGCTCGGCCAGGCGCGCGCCCAGCCCCGCCGCGTCGGCGAGGATGAGGCACTGTGTCCCGGCGTGCGCCGCCTCCGCCCCTGCCGCTGGAGCCTCCAGCGGCCGGGCCTGCCACTCCAGCTCGTACAGCCAGTTCTGGTAGCGCTTGCTCTTCGCGCCCAGGAGTCCCTCCCGCGTGATGCGCCGGAGCAGCAGCTTCTCCACCGTGGCCACGCGCTCCCCATCCGCCGTGAGCAACTGGATGTCGCACACGTAGCCCGGGCCCTTCGGGTCATCGCTCCGCGCCAGGGTCGCATGGGCCCACACCTCACCCAGCCCGCCGCGCTGCACCTGCACCTTGCCGACACCCACGGGGAGGTAGGCGGCATCCCCTTCCTCGTCGAGCACGGCGCCCACCATCTGGAAGCACGCATCCAGGAGCGCGGGCTGAAGCTGGTACTGCCCCGCGTCCGCCGCAGCGCTGCCTGACAGGGCCAGGCGCCCCAGCACCGCGTTCTCACCCCGCCAGAGCGCCTGGATGCCTCGGAAGCTGGGGCCATACGCGAGCCCCGCCTGCCCCAGCTTCGCGTAGTAGCCCTCCACCGGCACCTCGCGAGTCAGCGAGGCCCGCAGACGCTCCACGTCGACGCGCTCTGCTGGCGCGGCCGTCGTCGCGGAGAGCTTTCCGTGGGCATGGAGGATCCACGCGGGCTCACCCTCTCCCGTGCGCTCCTCCTGGCTGTGGATTTCGAAGCGCCCGGCGCGCTCGCCTTCCGGCGAGTAGAGCAGGTGCACCCGGCGCGCCCCTTCCTCGGGGAGGAAGAGGGCCTGCGAGAAGGTGATTTCGTCCACCGTCCCGCCCACCGCACCGAAGAGCGAAGCTCCCGCGGCGAGCCCCATCTCCACGTAGGCCGCTCCCGGCATCAATATCTGTCCGTAGACGCCATGGTCCTTCAGGAAGGCGGGCTTCGCGGCGCCCACGGAGGACTCGAACTGCCGCACCTGTGAAGGCGACGCGTGCGGATGGCCCAAGAGGGGATGTCCTCGCGTGGCCCCTGCCTCCGGCGCGGTGCTCACGCCCGGGATGTCCCAGGTGGACCCGTTGAGGTCCATCCAGTGATTGCGCCGCTGGAAGGGATAGACGGGCAACGCGACCTTGTGGCGCTCGCGCCCCTGGTCCACGCCCCGCCAGTCCACGGGCACGCCCGCGACGTGAAGGGCCGCGAGCCCCTCCAGCATCTGCTGCCAGTCCGAGCGCTCCGGCCTCAAGCTGCCCACCCAGAGCGTGTCCTCCTGCGTGATGCAGGACTGGCCCATGGTCACCAGCGTGGGCTTCGGGCCGACCTCCAGGAAGGCCTTCACACCGGCCTGCTCCAGCGTCTGCATGCCCCGGGCGAACATCACCGGCTCACGAAGATGCTGCACCCAGTACCCAGGCGTCAGGATTTCCTTCCCCGCCTCGTGCCCGCTCAGGTTCGAAATCAGCGGGATGGACGGGGGCTGGAGCTTCACCTTCGCCACGGCCTTGGAGAACGCGTCGAGGATGGGGTCCATCAGCGCGGAGTGGAACGCGTGCGAGACGCGCAGCATCGTGCCGCGCTTGCCCTTCCGCGTCAGCTCGGCCACGCATTCATTGACGGCGGCCTCGCGCCCCGAAATCACCACGTTGCGGGGACCATTGAGGGCCGCGATGGACACCTGCCCGTCATACCGGGAGAGCAGCGCCTCCACCTCCGCGGCATCCGCGGACACGGCGGCCATCGTCCCGCCCGCAGGCAGGGACTGCATCAGCCGGGCGCGCGTGGCGATGAGCTCCAGTCCTTCTTCCAGGGTGAAGACGCCGGCCACGCAGGCCGCCACGAACTCACCCACGGAGTGCCCCATCACGTAGTCCGGGCGGAGGCCCCACTGCATCCACACCTGCGCCAGGGCGTACTCGAGCGCGAACAACGCGGGCTGGGTGAAGCCCGTCTCGTCCAGCCGGGCTCGCGCCTGCGCGTCCCGCTCGGCGGGGTGCAGCAGGTCGATGAGCGACTGGCCCATCAACGGCTTCAGCACCGCGTCGCAACGCAGGAGCGTCTCGCGGAAGGTGGGCTCGGTGCGGAAGAGCTCCTCCCCCATGCCCAACCACTGCGCGCCCTGCCCGGTGAACAGGAAGGCCAGCCGGGGCGCCCCGTCCGCCTTCCCGCGCAGCACCGACGATGACGTCTGCCCGGACAGGAAGGACGTCAACTGCGCCTGCATGGCCTCCTGTGAGCTCCCCAGCACCGCGAGCCGGTGACGGAAGGCGTCCCGCCCGGTGTTCGCGGTGAAGCAGATGTCCTCCAGCGACTGTGACGCGAGCCCCGGGCCGCCGAGCGCCTGCGCATGCCGCTGCGCCAGCTCGTTCAGCGCCTGGGGACTGCGCGCGGACAGCGTCAGGACGTGCATCGGCCGCGGCGTCGCATCCGGCGTCCGGGCAGGCGCGGGCGGAGCTTCCTCGATGAGGACATGCGCGTTGACGCCACTGAGCCCGAAGCCGCTGACACCGGCCACGCGGGGCTTGTCGCCCTTGGGCCACGGCGTCACCTGCGTGGGGATGGCGATCTGCAACTGCTGCCAGTCCACGGCCGGGTTGGGCGTACGGAAGTGCAGGTGCGGAGGAATCTCGTCCTGTCCCAGTGACAGCACGACCTTGATCATCCCCGCGGCACCCGCGGCGGACTCCAGGTGTCCGAGGTTCGTCTTCGCGGAGCCGACGAGCAACGGTGCGTCCGCGCCGCGCCCATGCCGGAGCACCGCGTCCAGCGCCCGCAGCTCAATCGGGTCGCCCAGCGGCGTCCCCGTGCCATGGGCTTCGATGTAGTTCACGTCCGCTGGGGCCAGGCTCGCCGACTCCAGCGCCTTGCGCAGCAGCTTCTCCTGCGCGGGTCCGTTGGGGACCGTCAGGCCGCCGCTGAGCCCGTCATGGTTCACCGCGGAGCCACGGATGACGGCGAGGATGCGGTCCTTGTCCCGCTGCGCATCCGAGAGCCGCTTGAGCACCAGGACGCCGCACCCTTCGCCGCGCCCGTAGCCATTGGCGGATGCATCGAACGTCTTCGAGCGCCCATCCGGCGCCAGCGCCCGCATCTTCGACAGGACGATGTTGTTGTCCGGCCGGAGAATCACGTTCACCCCGCCCGCGAGCGCCAGCGAACACTCCCCCTGCCGCAGCGCCTGGCAGGCCAGGTGGGCGGAGACGAGCGCCGAGGAGCACGCGGTCGCGACCACCATGGACGGCCCCTGGAGGCCCAGGACGTAGGACACACGTCCCGCGGAGAAGCTCAGCTCGTTCCCGGTCCCCATGTACGGCAGGTCCCGTGTCTGCACCGCGTTGAAGGGAACGCGCCCGTAGTCACTGCTCAGGAAGCCGACATAGACGCCCGTGTCGCTGCCCACCAGGGAGCCCGGGGCGATTCCGGCGTCCTCCAGGGCCTCCCACGACACCTCCAGCATCAAGCGCTGCTGCGGGTCGACGTAGTTCGCCTCGCGCGGCGACAGGCCAAAGAACTCACTGTCGAAGCCGGCGATGGGTTGGTTGAGGAACCCACCCTCACGGACCACCATCTTCCAGCCCGCGTCCGGGTCCGCCGCGTAGTACGCGTCCACGTCCCAGCGGTCCGGCGGAACCGTGCTCACGGCATCCACGCCGCCGCGCAGCAGCTCCCAATAGGCGCGCGGGTCGTTCGCGCCGCCGGGGAACCTGCACCCCATGCCGATGACGGCGATGGGCTCCGAGCGCGCGCGCTCCAATCCATCCACGCGCGCCCGGAGGGTCTTGATGGCCAATGCCGCCCGTTGCAAGGGCGTCATCGACTCCATCGAGAGAGCATTCTCCTCGTTGGACATCCTCACTCGAATGGACTCATCCGACACTGCCCACCCCTTTCGCTTCGACTAGCTGATGGAGATCTTTTCCAGCGGTTCCGGTGCAGAGCTGGACGCAGAGGCCGGGCTGCTTGAATCCGGAGAGGTAGCGCTCTCCGGAGGCGCACGGCGGTCACTGGGCCGGGCGCCAGCCTCGGAACCCGTCGTCCCCTTCGGCCGCTTCGCGAGGATCAGGTCCCCCGCCTTCTGGAGCACGTCGCCAAACGACACGCCGGACCGGTTCGGCTGACCCGCCGCCGGAGCCGTGTGCGCCTGCTTCGCCCGGTCCTCGATGGCCGCGTCGATGTGCTGCAGCTCGTGAATCTGCGCATCGAGGATTTGCGCGACGCCCTTGAGCGCCTCCTGCTTCGCGCGGAAGAGCTGCTGCACCAGCCCCCGCCCGCCCGGAATCAGGGCGTTGGTGAGCTCGGCGAACCGAGCGCCGTACTCCGGCGAAGCGCCAAAGGAACCCTGCGGATAACGATCATCTTGCGTGGACATCAAACACCTCTTTCTTTCTGGAAACTCACGATCAGCCGGTCACCCTCCATGCGGGCGCCCGACGTCGGGAGGAGTGCAATCATCCGAGGCAACACGACGTTGCGCCGGACGGCCCCGACCTGGATGACGAACTCCGCGCCGCGGCGGGAGAGCTCGACATCGCTCTTCGCCACGAAGGGGAGCCGCACCTCCAGCGAGTACGCATCCACTGCGTCCTTGCGGATGCCCAGGGCAGGCTGCGGGGCCGTGAGACGGACGGGGTCCTCGCCCTGGTAGAGCTGCTCCGCGAAGACCTCCAGCGGCTTCTCCCCCACCACCTCCATGGCCTGGTGCGGGACCTTCAACACCAGCAGCGACGAAAAGGCGCGCTGGAGCTTCTCCACGTGTGACTGCTGCGCCCGCATCGGGTCGGAGCCGGCGTCGGCGGCTTCCGGTGCGAGTCGGTTGATGACGACGCAGTCCACCGCCAGGCCGAGCAGGCTGAAGTACGTGTACGCCCGCTGAGCCTCCTGTCCGGCCACCGTGTCCGCGGTGGTCACCAGCCGGAGGGTCGTCACCTCCGGGTCGTGCAGCAGCGCGTCCACGGCGTTCAGCCGGTCGCGAACCTCCAGGCTCGCGTCCGCGCCGTGGAGGCTCGCCGCCAGCAGGCGTGCCTTGCGCCCCGCCTGCGTGGGGGTCTGCTGCTGGCGTGCGTACCAGCTCATCGCTGGCACGGTGTTGAGCAACTGCAGGGCCGTGCGGGTGGACGGGCAATCCACGATGACGAGGTCGTGCTGCTGCTCGTGGAGGTACTCGCCCAACCGGAGGAGCATGACGACGTGGGCCGCCTCGGCCGTCATCGCCACCTCCTCCGCGTTCACGCGCTCCGGCCCGCCATCCACGAGCGCGGCCAGTCCACCCTGGCCCCCGTTCCATCCCCGGCGGAGCTCTTCGCCAACGTCCACCTCGTGGAAGGACAGGTGGTCGTTGACGCCCACGGGAACGCCCCGGGGGCCGGAGAAGAGCGGACTCTCGACGCCCATGGCGGCGCTGAGGCCGCGGGACAGGTCGAACGAAAGCACGAGGGTCCGGAGACCCCGGCGGGAAGCCGCGAGCGCCGTCGCGGCCGCCACCGTGGTCTTCCCGGAACCGCCGGTACCGGAGACAAGAATGATCCTGGCCATCTCAATCCACCTCTCGCGCTAGGCCGCCTTGGCCGCGTCAGACACCCAGCCCGACTTCCCGAGCCACGTCTGCGCACGGTTGAGCTGCGAGACGGTGGACTGGGTGCTCAGCAGGCTCTGGACGGTGGACTCCACCTGCTTGAGGTTCGCCGCGGAGAGCGTCTGGTCCACCACGGGATTCAGCCGGAAGTACTTCTTCCGCAGAATCATGCGGCACTGGTAGTCCGCCGCGTCCGAGCCGGCCTCCAGCATCATCTTCACGAGCACCATGGGGTCGTGGAAGTCCAGCAGCCACTTGGAGAAGCCCCAGTTGGCCACGCCCTTACAGAAGTGCGGCGTGAGGTACGACGACATGCAGCCGTTGCCCACCGACATCATCAGGATGTTCGTCAGGTCGGGCGGCTCCGTCTCCAGCGTCTCCACCTTCTCCGTGCGGCTCTTGCGGGTGATGTTGTTGATGATCTGCGCCAGCGCCACCAGCGACGGGTTGTTGGCGAAGATGCCGCCGTCGACGTAGCCGCTGCCCTGCTCCCGGATGCCCTGGTAGACGGGATAGGAGAGCGGAGGCGAACCGCTGCGCATCAGCACGTCCACCACCAGCTCGTTGTGGTCGGAGTCGTTGTCCGGACCGGTGTTGTGGAAGATCTTCGCCTTCCAGGTCCGCAGCGACTTGCGGTGGCCGTCGAGCTGGAAGGACGGCAGCGCCACCTTCCGCTTCAGGTCTCCCAGGCGCAACGTGGCGCCGAAGTAGCTGCAGAAGAAGTCGCGCATGTAGCTGGAGTCGAGCAGCGCGGCGTTGCCCGTCAGCGCCATGGCGGTCCGCCCCAGCGACACCGCCTTGCGGTTCATCTGGACGACCTCACCCCAGAAGTCGAGGATCTTGGGGAAGGCGTCATCGGGGTTCTCGTAGGTGGCGAAGAACGCGGCGTTGAAGGAGCCCGCGGACGTGCCGGAGAACAGCTCCACGTCGTTCAGCAGGCTCTGCCCGCCTCCGCGGCTGGTCAGCGTCTCCTTCAACGACTTGAGCAAGCCCGCGGTGACATACCCTTCACCGCCGGAAATAGACGTACCATCCATTGCAAGGACTCGGTGCGGCATTACATGACCTCCATGAGGAGCTGCGCAGCCAGCCCCTTTGCTGGCATTTCCGCCCGAGACATTTCTGCGATTGGCGGGAGCGTCAAAGCCCTATCCAGACATTTCTGTATTTCAATTGCAAGCACGGCGACATTCCGTTCATCCATGATGAGCGTCATGTGATTGCCCGGAACCGGTATCACTTCCGTCCCCGCGAGCGCGAATCTGCGCACACTGTCGACGAGCGGATCGCCTCCAATCGTCACCGGACCCGTCCTGAAAAGTGTGGCGGAGCCTCCATACGAAGAGAACGTATAGAGTTGCTCCGAGCGGCGTGTTGCCAGGAAATTCCGGGCCGTCAGCGCGCTGTCTCGCAAGAAACGCCACAGGTATGAATACTGCCCATCTGTATCCCGACGAAGCAGGTCTGCCCATGCCTCGGGCAGGCTGATTCCCATCCATTCGCCTATCAATCTCAGGCTGGCATAGTCCCGCGGCATCTGGGCTTCCCCCAGCACCTTGATGAGCTGGGAGCCCGCGGGAATCTCCTGCGGGGTACCGTCGTGCGCGGACAACCGGTCCAACGCCGCGCCGTCAATCAAGCCGAGCAGCGCCACCTGTTCCCCGAGCGCTTCGAGCTGCCGCGCCATTTCACAGACGACGAGTCCTCCGTAGGACCAGCCCGCGATCCGGTACGGCCCGCGCGGCTGGACCTGCCGCAGGGCCGCCACATACAGCGCGGCGGTGTCCTCGATGGTCTCGGGTGGCAGTTGGTCGTCCATGACGCCAGGCATCTGGAAGCCGAACACGGGCTGCTCCGCGTCCAGGTGGCGGGCCAGGGTGACGTAGACGGCCGGACTGCCAGCGGACGGCGGGGCAAGGAACAGCGGCGGTTTGTGTCCCAGGGGCTTCAGCGCCACCACACAGGCGGGAAGCTGGCGAATCAGCGCGGTGACCTTGCTGGAGTGTTCGTCAATCCAGTGCGCCAGGGACTCCACGGAGGGCCGGTCGAACACCTCGTTGAGGGGCACCTCGATGTCCAGCTTCGCGGAGATGCGCGAGATGAGCGTGACGGCGAGGAGCGAATGGCCTCCCAGTTCGAAGAAGCTGTCGGTGGGCGCCACGGAGCTCAGTCCCAGGAGTTCACCGAACAGCGCCTGGAGTTGCCGCTCCGTCTCGGTCCGCGCTTCCGTGCGGGCCAGCGCGCTGGCGACGGGGGCCTCGGACGCCACGGGCGGGAGCGCCTTGCGGTCAATCTTCCCGCTGGGCGTCAGCGGCAGCTCCGGGAGGACCGCGATGACCTCCGGCATCATGTACTCGGGCAACACCTCACGCAGGGACTTGCGCAGCTCGGCCCGCAGGTCACCGTTCTCCATCGACTGGGGCTGCACGTAGGCCACCAGGCGCGGCGCCCCGCTCGGGAGGCGCTGCAGGAGCACCGCGGCCTGGACGACGTCGGGATGGCGGCCCAGCGCGGCCTCCACCTCTCCCGTCTCGACGCGGTGACCGCGAATCTTGAGCTGGTCGTCCTGGCGGCCCAGGTATTCGATGCGGCCGTCGGAGAGGTACCGGGCGTGGTCCCCCGTGCGGTAGAGCCGCGAGCCCTCCAGGCCCCCGTCGAAGGGGTTGGGGACGAAGCGCTCCGCCGTCAGGTCCGGCCGGCGCAGGTAGCCTCGGGCCAGTCCGACGCCGCCGATGTACAGCTCGCCGGGTACGCCAACGGGCACGGGCTGGAGGTACCGGTCCAGGATGTACAACCGCATGTGCGAGATGGGCCGGCCAATGGGCACCCGCTCCGGGGGAGGTGTTCCATCCGGCAGCAGTGTCTCGAAGCAGCACGCCACCGCGGCCTCGGTGGGGCCGTACTCGTTGATGACGCGCGTGGGGAGGCCCTGCTCCCGCCATGGGGCCAGATCCACGCCGTGCAGCCCTTCCCCGCCCAGCACCACCGCATGGGTGCGGCCGAGCACCTCGCGCGTGCGCCCCAGGCCGTTGAAGGCCCGCAGGTGCGACGGCGTCATCTTGATGAAGCTGAAGCCCTGCTCGGGGTAGTCCCGGGACGTCAACTGGTCGATTTCGTGACCACGTGGCACGAGGAACAGCGCGCGGCCCGCCAGGAGCGGCGCGAAGAGGCTCGTCAGCGTTCCGTCGAAGCTGACGGAGCCAATCACCGGGCTCCCCGTCCCTTCGCGAAGCCGGTAGGCGTCCACGCTCCAGCGCAGGTAGTTGACGATGCTCCGGTGCGTGATTTCCGTGCCCTTGGGCCGGCCCGTCGAGCCTGACGTGTAGAGGATGTAGGCCAGGTGGTCGGGGAGGACGTCGCGGCGGAGCTGCTGGCCCGGCGCGGCGGGCATGTCCCGGTAGCCTTCGTCCACGTGGAGCGTGACGAAGCCCCCCATGCCCCAGAGGCGCTCGGACAGCTTCGCGGAAGAAATCACCACCCGGGGCCGGGCATCCGCCACGATGTGGCGGAGCCGGTCCACGGGCTCGTCTGCGTCGAGCGCGAGGAACGCGCCCCCTGCCTTCATCACCGCCAGCAGGCTCACGATGAGCTCCGCCGAACGGTCCAGGTAGACGCCGACCACCACCTCCGGTCCCACGTCCAAATCCTGGAGTGACGCTGCGACCCGGTCGCTGAGCTGGTCGAGCTCGCCGTAGGTCAGCTCCCAGTCGTCCACGACGATGGCCACCGCATCCGGCGTGCGCAGCGCCTGGGCCTCGATGAGCGCATGGAGGCACGCGCCTTCCGCCTCCGGCGTCCCCGTGTCGTTCCACTGCCGGAGCACGCGCTCGCGGACATCCGCGGGGAGCACGGGCAGCTCGCCCACCGGCCGCTGGGGCTCGGCCACGAGCCCTTCGAGCAGCACCTGGAAGCAGTCCACGTAGTGCTGGATGGTGCCCTGCTCGAAGAGGTCGCGGTTGAACACCATCCGCGCCGACAGCCGGTCGCCGTGGTCATCCACGAAGAGGTTGAGGTCGAAGCGCGATGATTCCGCCTCGAACTCGAGCGGCCGCATGCGGAGGCCCGTCTCGTCCTGGGCCTCGCCGGAAGCGCGGACCCAGGCGAACACGACCTGGAACAGCGGGTTGAAGCCCAGGCTGCGCGCGGGCCTCAGCTCCTCCACGAGCAGGTCGAAGGGCAGGTCCTGGTGAGCGAAGGCATCGAGCACCGTCTCACGCACGCGCTCCAGCACCGTGGCGAACCCCGGGCCGCCACCGAGGTCCACCCGCATCACCAGGTTGTCCACGAAGAAGCCCACCAACGGCTCCAGCTCCGTACGCGTCCGGTTGATGGAGTTCGCGCCCAGGACCAGGTCCTCACGCCCCGTGAGGCGGTGCAGGAGCACGAAGAACGCGCTCAGCATCCCCACGAAGGGCGTGGTGCGGGCCGTGTGGCTCTGTGCCTTCAGGGCGGCGGTGAGCTGGGGGCCCACTTCGAAGCGGACCTCGCCGCCTCGGTTCGACTGCACCTTGGGGCGAGGATGGTCCGTGGGGAGCTCGAGCAGCGGAGGCGCCCCCTCCAGCTTCCTGCGCCAGTAGTCCACCAGCTTCTGGCGAACCTCGCCCTGGAGGTACTCCCGCTGCCAGACAGCGAAGTCGGAGTACTGGAGCGTCAGGGGCGGCAACGGCGAAGGTTGGCCGCTGGCGAAGGCGCCATATAACGTCACGATTTCGCGGACGAGGATGGCCTGCGCCCACACGTCCGCCGCGATGTGGTGCAAGCAGAGCTGGAGGTACTGCCCCTGGGGCCCCCGCTCGATGATGAGCACACGCATCACGGGGCCCGTGGACAGGTCGAAGGGCCGCTTGCCCTCTCGCTGGAGGAAGGCCTCCACGCCCGCGGGTTCGGAGGCCAGCACCTCGCGCTCGTCGAGCACGCGGAAGTCGAACCGGGGCTCCGGGTCGACAATCTGGACCGGGACGCCCGCGTGCTCGGCATACCGCGTGCGCAGCACCTCGTGGCGGCGGATGACCTCGGTGAAGCAGCGCTTCACGATGGCTACGTCGAGGTGCCCTTCGACCTGCAACGCCAGCATCAGGTTGTAGGCGGTGCTCCCAGGCTCCAAGCGGTCGAGGAACCACAGCCGCGTCTGCCCATAGGAGAGCGGCGCGGGCCCGGTGCGTTGAACCGGGACGATGGGCGCCTCCTCCTGCCCCCGGTCATGGGCACGCAGGAGTTCGAGCAACTCGGGTTTGTGTTCCGCCAGTGCCTGCCGAAGCTCTGCGGTGGCGGCGCCTTTCGGTCCGCGAAGCCTCAGCGCGTCGCCTTCCACCCGGACTTCCAGGCCCCGCCGATTCAGCTCGGCGAGCAGTTCCCCCAGATTCATACCGTCAACTCCTCGATGTCGGCTGCGGCCTCCGCCGCGGGAGCACGCGCGAGCAGCTCCTTGAGCTCGAGCTGGGTGCTCAGCGCATCCACAATCCCGTCGAGCGTGGTGCCGTCGATGAAACGCGCCATGAGCAGGTCCACTCCCAGCTCGCGGCCAATGCGGTTCTTCAGCTCGACCGCGCGCAGCGAATCGAGCCCCATCTCGTTCAAGGAAATCCTCTTCTGGAGGACCTCGTGGTCCGGGGCGAAGCCCAGCAAGGGCCCCAGCCGGCTCTGTACGTACCGTGTCAGCAGCGCGCGCCGGCGCTCCCCGTCCGCCCGCTTCAGCTCTTCCATCAGCTCATGCATCCGCGAAGCCGCCGCGGACCGGGCCTGCTCACGGAGCATCAGCTCGGAGAACAAGGGGCCATGGCCGGGCGAAGGCCCCGCCTCCAGCGAGGAGACGCTGAAGGGCACGACGCCCACCTGCACGGCCCCCTGCTCCAGCAGTTGTTCGAAGACCTGGAGCGCCACTTCGGGTGAGAGGCTGGCGGCATCCGACGCTTCCGGCCGGTCCGCGCTCTTCGCGGCCATGCCCGCGCCCGCCCACCGTCCCCAGTTGATGCTGAGGGCTGGCAGACCCAGGCGGTTCCGGTGGTGCGCCAGTGCGTCCAGGACGCTGTTCGCCGCCACGTAGTTCGACTGTCCCGCCACGCCCACCAGCGAGGCCGCGGACGAGTACATGACGAAGAGGTCCAGCGGCATCCCGGCCGTGGCGCGGTGCAGGTTCAACGCGCCCTGCACCTTGGGCGCGAACACGCGCGAGAAGCGCTCCGCATCCTGGTGCAGGATGACGCCGTCCTCCAGCACGCCCGCCGTGTGGATGATGCCTCGCAGGGACAGGCCCCGCTCTGACACGCTCGCCACCAGTCGCTGCACGTCCTCCTGTCGTGAGACATCCGCGCGCGCGACGGTGACGCCGACGCCCCGGGCGGTCAGCGCCGCGAGCCGAGCGTTCGCCGCGTCCGTGGGCTCGCTCCGTCCCACCAGCAGCAGGTGCCGCGCCCCGGCCCCCACCAGCCACTCCGCAGTCTCGAGCCCCAGCGCCCCGAGGCCTCCCGTGACGAGGTAGACGCCATCGGGGCGGATACGCACGGGGGCAGCGCGTTCAGGTGGCTTGCCAGGACGCACGAGGCGCGCGCCCAGGATCCGGCCGCCGCGCAGGGCCAAGACGTTCTCCTGCGGCGGCTGCGCCATGAGGAGGAACAAGCGCTCCAGCGATTCGGAGCCCGGCTCCAGGTCCACCATGCGGCACATGAACTCCGTGTGCTCGATGGCCACAGCGCGGCCGAAGCCCCAGAGGGAGGCCTGAGCAAAGCCCTCCACCGCATCCGTGGGCGTGGCGGCCACCGCGCTCTCCGTCACCATCCAGAGGGCAGGCGGCTGCGCCCAGCCGGCACGCGCCATCGCTTTCACGAGGTGAAGCGCGCCCAAGGTGCTCGACGTCACCGCGCCGGAGAGGGCCTCGGGAGAACGGTCGCCGAGCCCCCACAGATAGGCCACTGCCGCTGGAGCGGAGACGTCCTGGAGCAGCCGGTCAAAGCCCGCCGCGTCATGGGGGTTCAGCCGGTAGTGGTTCGCGTCGACGCGTTCGTAGGACGCACCGGGCGTGGCCACCACGCAGATCCAAGCGCGTTGCCGCGCCAACGTCCTGACTTCGTCCGCGACGCGATCCGAGTCCACCAGCAACAGCCAAGGCCCGGACTGCGAAGCCACCTGGTCACGCGCGGAGGGCGCGGGCTGCTCCCGCCACGCCAGCTCGAAGAGGAGTTCCTGCATCGCCCCCGAGAAGGCCGCCTGGAACGCGCGGCGGTCGACCTGCTTCAGCAGCAGGCCTTCCACCTCGGCGACGACGGTGCCGTCCTCGTCCAGGATGCGGAGGTCGGCGCTCGCCAGTCCCTCCGAGAGCGACGTGCGCGCCCCGGTTCGGGCGTGCACCCAGATGCTGCTCCCAGGCCGCTTGAACCAACGCAGCCGCTCGATGGCGACCGGAATGCGTCCCTGCCCTTCTCCCGCCACCTGCGCGCCGCCGTCCGTGAACGCCGCCGCCGCCGTCTGGAAGCATGCGTCGAGCAGCAACGGATGCAGCCAGTAGTCCCCCAAACCGATGACGAGCGCATCGGGCAGCCGCACGTGGGCGAGGCATCCCTCCCCGCCGAACCGCAGCGCATCGATGCCTCGGAACGAAGGGCCGTACTCCAACCCACCGCGCGCCATCATGTCGTAGTGCGCGCTGACGGAGCCCTGCCGGGGGAACGCCTGCAACAGCTCCGACTCCAGGGCCACGTGCTCCGGGTTCATGCGGCCCTCGGTGATGCGGCCCTGCGCCAGCCGGGCCCAATTCCGATCCGCCGTCCCTGTCGCCTGCCCGAAGATTTCGAAGCGAGAGCCCTGCTCCTCGGGCGTCAGCACCGTCTGGACGTCCTGTGACTGTCCCTCGGCGAAGACCAACGCCCGCTCCAGCTCGATGGCCGTGAGCTCCAGAGGTTTCCCGCCAGACGTCGCGTGGTGCGCGGCGCCGAGCGCCATCTCGACGTAGCAGGCGGCCGGCAGCACTGGGTTGCCCAGCACACGATGCTCCTCGATGAAAGCGGGCTCGTGCCTGCTCAGCCGGGCCGCGAAGCGCGTTTCCTTCGCCCCCGCGAGCGACAGCGGTGTCCCCGGCAGGGAGTGCGCATCGCCTCGCGCGGCATCGTCACGCGCCGCATAGCCCCGGCGATTCTCGGGGCTTTGCAAGTCCATCCAGTAGCGCTCACGTTGGAAGGGATGCGTCGGCAAGCAGCGCGGGCGCCGCTCGAAAGGCGCATCGAACGCAGCCCAATCCACGTCGAAGCCACGCATGTACAGCTCCGCCACGCTGGAGAGCAGCTGCGCTGTCTCTCCGGTGGACGGACGCAGGCTGGGGAGCCAGCACAGCTCTTCCGACTGGAACGTCCTGCGGCCAATGCCAGCCAGGATGGGCGCCGGCCCCAGCTCCAGATAGGTCCGGTGCCCGTCCTCCCGCGACGCCTCCAGCGCCTTGGCGAAGGCGACGGGCTCTAGAATCTGACGGCACCAGTACTCGGGCCGGGAGACCTCGTCGCCGACACGCCGGCCCTCCAGTGTGGACACCAGCGGGATGCGCGGTGCCGACAGCGTGAGCCCTTGGAAGGCCTCGGCGAACGGCTTCAGCACGGGCTCCATCTGCGTGGAGTGGAAGGCGTAGGACATCCGCAGACGCTTCGTCTGGATGCCCTGGCTCGACAGCGCCTGCTCCACCTCGGTGATGGCGTCGGGCGTCCCGGAGATGACCACGTCATCAGGGCCGTTGACCGCCGCCAGGGAGACCGAGCCGGCGTGCGGCGCGATGGCCCGGTTCACCGTGTCGAGCGGAGCAGAGACCGCCAGCATCGCGCCTGGGCCCAGCAGCTCGCCGATGAGCCGCGCACGCGTCACGACCAGACGCAGCGCCTCCTCGATGCTGAACACCCCCGCGACAGCGGCCGCGGCATACTCTCCCAGGCTGTGCCCGATGAGGGCCGCTGGCGTGACGCCCCAGGCGCCCCACAGCTCCGCCAGCGCATACTCCAGAGCCACCAGCGCGGGCTGCGCATGGCGCGTGTCCTCCAGAAGCATCGCGGAAGACTCACCGAAGAGGAGCGCTTCGAGGCTGCAATCGAGCAGGCCCTCCAGCGCCTTCGAGCACCGCTCCACCGCTGCCCGGAACACCGGCTGCGTCTCGAAGAGTTCCCGCCCCACTCCAGGGCGAAGCGCGCCCTGCCCCGTGAAGAGGAAGACAGGCCGGGGGCTCTCCGTTCCGCGCAGGGGTTCGCGCGCTGGGCGCAGCTTCTCTTCGCGCAGCCGCGTCAGGTTCGCGCGCAGCTCCGCGGCCGTGGCGCCCGAAACAGCGGCGCGGTGCTCGAACTGGGAGCGGCCCGTGTTCGCCGTGTAGCACCAGTCTCCCAGCGCCGCCGGGTCCTCCGGCAACGCGCGTTCCTGCGCTTCCATCAGCGCTTCGAGCGCGGCTTCGCTCTTCGCCGACAGCGTCAGCACATGGGCCGGGCGCTCCGCGTCCACGCGGGGCCGCGCCAGCACGGGGGCTTCCTCCACGACCATGTGCACGTTGGTGCCGCTGAAGCCGAAGCTGCTGACGCCCGCGATACGGCGCTTGTCACCGCGCAGCCAGGGCCGCGTGGCCGTGGGGATGGTGACGGGCAGGTCGTCCCAGCGGATGTTCGGATTGGGCCGCTCGAAGTTCAGGTGGGCGGGGATGGCCTCGTTCTGCAAGGCGAGCAGGACCTTGATGAGCCCCGCGATACCGGCGGCTGCCTCCAGGTGCCCGATGTTCGTCTTCACCGAGCCGACGTACAGCGGCTCACCGCGAGCGCCCTTGCGCCCGAAGACGGACCGCAGCGCCTCCATCTCGATGGGGTCGCCGAGCAGTGTCCCCGTCCCATGGGCCTCGATGTAGCCCACCTGGTCCGGCTCCACGCCACAGCTATCCAGGGCCGCCCGGATGACGCGCTCCTGCGAGCGTCCGTTCGGCACCATCATCCCGCTGCTGCGGCCGTCATGTGTGACCGCCGAGCCCCGGATGACGCCGAGGATGGCATCGCCATGGGCCAGCGCATCCGACAAGCGCTTGAGCACGACGACGCCGCAACCCTCGCCGCGCCCGAAGCCGTCCGCGGAGGCGTCGAACGTCTTGCAGCGGCCATCCGCCGCCAGCATGCGGTTCTGGCACTCCACCATCACCGTGACGGGAGAGAGGTTCAGGTTCGCGCCCGCGGCGAGCGCGAGGTCGCTCTCGTCGTTGCGGAGGCTCTGACAGGCCAGGTGGATGGCCACCGCGGACGACGAGCACGCCGTGTCCACGGAGACCGCGGGCCCCTGAAGGCCCAGCGTGTGGGAGATGCGTCCCGCGGCGACGGACGGGTAATTGAGCGACGCCGAGTGGAACTCCATGTTCTCGGCGATGCCCAGCAGGTTGTAGTCGTTGTGCATCAGCCCCAGGAAGATGCCGGTGCGGCTCCCGGTGAGGCCGGCGGGTGGGATGCCGGCGCGCTCCAAGGCTCGCCAGCACTCCTCCAGCAACAAGCGCTGCTGTGGGTCCATGCCCTTGGCATCACGCGGCGTGATGCCGAAGAAGCCAGGGTCGAACAGGTCGACGCCGTCGATGAAGGCGCCTCGGCGCGTGTACATCTTTCCCGGGACACCGGGCGTGGGGTCGTAGAACGCGTCGACGTCCCAGCGTGAGGCGGGCACCTCCCGTGTCGCGTCGCGGCCCTCGGCGAGCAGCTCCCAGAACGTCTCTGGCAGGTCACCTCCGCCGGGGAAGCGACAGGACATGCCCACCACGGCGATGGGCTCGGCCGCCAGCAGCTCCTTCTTCGAGCGCAGCTGGCTCGCGAGGTACGCGAGCTTGACGACAGGCAATTCGGAAATGCGTGTAGATAGTTTCGCCATCAGGGTCTCATCTGGTGAGCGCGCTCTCCAGCTCCTGGTCGATGAGGGACGTCAGCTCCTGCTCCGACAGCCCTTGAATCTCCGCGGAGAGCGCGCCCTGCGCCTCCCGCGATGCTTCCTGCTTCTTCTGAACCTCTGTCCCCAGCTCCAGCTCCTCGGCCAGATGCGCGACGAGTCCGTTCACGGTGGGGAAGTCGAAAATCAGCGTCGAACGCAGGCTTCGCCCGAGACTGCTCGCGAGCCGGTTCTTGATTTCGATGGCCAGCAGCGAATCGACGCCCAGTTCGAACAGGCGCTCGTTTCCGGACAGCCGCTCCGACTCCGGCATGCCCAACGTCGCGGACACCTGCCCCGCGACGTGCTGACGCAGCAACTCCGCCTTGCGATTCGGCGGCGCCGCGTCCAACTGCGCGCGGAAGGCCGGCGCTTGCGCCCGCTGTGGCACGCTCCCCAGCAAGCCCTGGACGAGCGCCTGCCGCGCGAGCCCTGGCAACTGCTCCGCCAGCCGCGTCCAGTCCACGGGGAAGACGCCCCACTGGACTTGCGCGCTCCCGATGAGCCGCTCCAGGACGCTGAAGCCCTGCTGGACGGGAATGGCGCCGAAGCCCTGCGCCCCCGGCCGCGCGGAGGCTGCCCGCTCCAGCCGCGCCGCCATGCCCGTCTCAGCCCACGAGCCCCAGTTGAGCGTCAGCGCGGGCAGCCCCTCCGCGTGGCGCAGATGGACCAGCGCATCGAGGAAGGCATTCGCGGCGACGTAGTTCGACTGGCCCGGCGACCCGATGAGCGACGCGGCGGACGAGAAGCAGACGAAGAAGTCCAGCGCCATGCCCTGGCTGAGCGCATGGAGGTTCCACGCGCCCTGAAGCTTGGGGGCCAGCACCTCCCGGAACTGCTCGGACGTCTGGTTGGCGAGCGTTCCATCGCGGAGGACGCCCGCCGAATGAATGATGCCGCGCACGGGCGGGGCTTCGCGCAGGCTCGCGAAGAGGTCCGCCATGGCGTCGTGAGACGCGATGTCCACCCGTGCGACCCGCACCTTCACGCCCTGGGACTCGAGCGCATCGAGCTGGGCGCGGGCTTCAGGCGACGGAGCACTGCGCCCCATCAGGACCAGATGCCGTGCGCCCTGTGCCGCCAACCAGTTGGCTGCACGCAGGCCGAGTCCCCCCAGGCCTCCCGCGACGAGATAGGTGGCCTCCCCGATGATGGACACCTTCTTCGCCGCGACCGACCGTGAACGGGCCCGCTCGAGCCGGGGGGTGTAGAGACCGCCGCCACGAATGGCAGCGCCAGACTCCCCATCCGGCAACGCGAGCGCCCGCACGAAGGTGCCCAGGTCTTCGGACCGGGGCTCCGCGGGCAGGTCGATGCGGAGGCACCGCAGTTCGGGCAACTCCGTCGCCACGGCCTGTCCGAAGCCCCACAGCGGCGCCTGCGCGACGCGGGCGCCGTGCGTATCGGAGGGCAGGCTTTGCGTGCCCCGCGTCACCAGCACCAGCCGGGGCGACGCTCCCTGTCCATGCGCCAGGGCCTGCGTCAACCGCAGCGCGCCCAGGCATCCCAACTCCTGAGCCGCGTCGAGCCTGGCGCCCGCGTCACCCGCATGGCCTCCCTCATCGAGGCCCCAGAGGTACAACAGCCCCGTGGGAGGCTGATTCGCCCACGCCTTGACCAACCGCGCATGGTCCTCCGGGTTGGCGGGATTGATGCGGAAGCCCTCTGGCGTGCTGCTGAATGACTCCCCCTTGCGCACCAACGTGCAGCGCTCGCCACGCTGCGAAAGCACCTGCACCAGGTCCGAGGCGAAGTCGTCCTCGCTGGCGAAGACGGCCCAATGCTGATTCGCGGAGTGGGCTTCCTCCGTGACGGCACGCGACACCCAGTTGAGGCGGTAGAGCCAGTCCTGGAAGTCGTTTTCGAGCCCACGCAGCAACACGTCGCGTTCGGCCTTGCGCACCGAGAACCCCGACACGACAGCCACCACGGCGCCATCGTCGTCACACAGGGTCAGGTCCGTCGCGGAGAAGCCCTCCTGTCCCTCCCGGGGAGGCTGCGCCGCATACGTCCAGACCCGCTCCGGCAGCGGCCGGTACAGGTCCAGCGTCTGCAAGGCCACGGGGAGGTGCAGCGCGTCTTCCTCCGTGAGCCGCGACACCGCCGCCGCCGTGCGCAAGCAGCCGTCGAAGAGCGCCGGGTGGACGCGGTAGTGCCCGCTCCGGTCTTCCACCTGGCCCAACGACAGCGCGGCCCCAGTCCCCCGATGCAGCGACGTCAGCACCCGCAGGGACGGCCCATAGTCGAGCCCGTGGTGCGTGAAGACGGCGGAGAGTTCATCAATGGAAACAGGCGTCGCGCAGTCACGACCCCACGCCTCCCGATCCACCGATGGGGCCACGGTGCTCAGTGCCGACACCCGGCACGTCACATGGGTGACCCAGGCCGCGCGCGATCCGCCGCCGCCCTCCTCCGAGCGCTCGTCCCCCCGGCTCACCACCTTGCACGCAAGGCCCGCCTCGCCCTGGTCCTCCAGCAACGTCTGGACGACCCGCGTCTGCTGTTCGGGGAGCACCAGCGGCTGAAGCAGGGAGATGTCCTCCAGCCGCAGCGACTCCGTTCCGAGCACCTGCGCCGCCGCCGAGGCCAGCATCTCCACGTAGGCCGCCGCGGGAACCACCGCCTTGCCGTACACCCGATGGTCCGCCACGAAAGGCACGGTTCCCGCCGACAGCTCACTGGAGAAGACGGTCGTCCCCTCCTTCAAAGCGGCGGACTCCAGACGCGTCCCCAGCAACGGGTGAGTCGACGCACGGCGCGACGTGCGCGTCCACGGCGCGGGCACATCCAGCCAGTACCGCTGCCGCTCGAAGGGATAGGTCGGCAGGGCCTTGCGGGTCCGCGCATAGCCCGCATCGAAGCGCTCCCAGTCCAGCCTGGCGCCGCGCACATACAGCTCGGACATCGCCCGGAGCAGGCCGGCCCAGTCGGAGCGGCGGGGGTGAAGCGTCTCCAGCCACAGCGCCTCTTCACCCGCAACCACGTCCCGCGCGAGGTTGGACAGCGAGGGCTTCGGGCCCACCTCCAGGAACACACGCACCCCGCGCTGGAGGAGCGTCCGGATGCCGTCCTCGAAGCGCACGGGCTGGAGGACATGCCGGGACCAGTAGGCCGGCTGGGTGATGGCCTCGCCTGCTTCGCGTCCGTCGAGGTTCGAGATGAGGGGAAGGCGCGGCTTCTGGAAGGAGGCCCGGCTCGCGGCCCGCTCGAACTCCGCCAGCATCGGCTGCATCAGCGGAGAGTGGAACGCGTGTGACACCTTCAATCGCCGGCTCTCGATGCCCGCCTCCACGAGCGCCTGGACCACGGCTTCGATGGCCGCGCTGTCCCCCGAGATGACGGTGTTCCGCGGCCCGTTGATGGCCGCCACCGTCACCCGGGGATGCCCGGCGATGAGCGGCAGCACGCGCGCAGACTCGGCGAACACGGCCAGCATCGCGCCGCGCTCGGGCAGCGCCTGCATCAGCCGAGCGCGCTCAGCCACCAGGGGCAAGCCGGCCTCGGGCTCCAGGACGCCCGCGAACATGGCCGCCGCGTACTCGCCCACGCTGTGGCCCAGGACCGCGTCGGCGCGCAGGCCCCACGCTCGCAGCAGGTGCGCCAACGCCAGCTCCAGCGCCACCAGCGCTGGCTGGGTGTATCGCGTCTCGTCCAGCGCCCCTTCCGTGTCCTGGAAGAGCACCTCGGTGAGCGGCCGCTCCAGGTGCGGCTTCAGGATGCCCTCGAAGCGCAGGAGTTCCCGGCGGAACTCGGGCTGCGTGTCGAACAGCTCCCGGCCCATGCCCGCGTACTGGGAACCCTGGCCCGTGAAGATGAACGCGACGCGCGGTGCCTCGGCGTCGCGGCGGCCTTCCACGCAGGTCTCGCGGACCGTGGGCGCTCCACGGCTGAACGCACGCAGCGCCTCGGTCAGCTCCTCGGAGGTCGAAGCCGTGAAGGCCACGCGCTCTTCCATGGCGCTCCGGCCGGTGTTCGCCGTGTGGCAGATATCCGCGAGCCCTTCCGCGGGGCCCAGCGACAGCTCCTCCGCGATGGACCCGGCCAGCCTGCGAAGACTGGCGTTCGAGCGTGCGGAGAGCGCCAGGACGTGACGCGAGCGTTCCACATCCCGGACCGGAGACTTCGGCCGTGGCGCGGACTCCAGGACGACGTGCGCGTTCGTCCCCGAGAAGCCAAACGAACTCACCGCCGCGAAGCGCGACTCCGTCCCCTGCCACGGACGGCGCGCGGTCGGCACTTCGATGGCCAACTGCTTCCAGTCCACATGCGACGTGGGCGTGCGCAGGTGGAGATGCGGCGGGACCTCCTCGTTCGCCAGGCACAGCGCGGATTTGATCAACCCCGCGATACCGGACGCACCTTCGAGGTGCCCCATGTTCGTCTTCACCGAGCCGGCCATCAGGGGCTGCTGCCGTCCCGTCCTGGCGCAGTAGACGGACGCGAGGGCCTCCAGCTCGATGGGGTCGCCCAGCGACGTCCCCGTCCCGTGAGCCTCGACGTAGCCCACCTTCGCGGGCTCCACCTGTCCGTCCCGCAGGGCATCCCGGATGACGCGCTGCTGGGCAAGCCCGTTGGGCACCGTGAGCCCACTGGTCCGCCCATCCTGGTTCACCGCCGAGCCGCGAATCACCGCGACGATGGGGTCCCCATCCGCGATCGCGTCCGACAGGCGCCGCAGGAAGACGAGCCCACAGCCCTCCCCTCGCCCGATGCCGTTCGCCGAGGCGTCGAAGGTCTTGCACCGGCCATCGGCCGACAGCATGTGCGTGCGCGACTCAATCAGCGTCGCGACGGGAGAGAGGACCAGGTTCACCCCGCCCGCCAGCGCGAAGTCGCTCTCCCGCTGACGCAGACTGCGGATGGCCAGGTGCACCGCGACCAGTGACGAGGAGCACGCGGTATCGACCGTGAGGCTAGGCCCTTCGAGTCCGAAGGAATACGACAGGCGTCCCGCGGCGACGCTCGCGCCATTCCCCGCGCCGGTGTGGGCGTCGATGAGCTCCGGGGACTGGGTGGCAATTTGCGTGTAGTCCTGCCCCATCAGCCCGACGAACACGCCAGTCCGCGTCCCGCTCAGGCTCGTCGGATTCCGGCCGCCACGCTCCACGGCCTCCCAGGCGACCTCCAGCAAGAGCCGGTGCTGCGGGTCCATCCGCGCCGCCTCACGCGGGGAGATGCCGAAGAAGCGCGGTTCGAACTGGTCGATGTCCCTCAGGAAGCTCCCGTGGCGCGTGTAGATGCCACCGGGATGGTCCGGGTCGGGGTGGAAGAAGCTGTCCGCGTTCCACCGGTCGGATGGAATCTCGGTGACGGTGTCCACGCCCTCGGAGAGCAGGCGCCAGTATTCGCCAGGACTGGTAACGCCCCCCGGGAAGCGGCAGCCGATGCCGACAATGGCAATGGCCCCGTGCTTTTCCTGCTCATGGGCATCGAGCTTCGACTGCGTCTCCTGCAACTTCAGAAGTGCGCGCTTCATCAGCTCGCCGTAGCTCGTATCGCTTCCTTGCGCTGACATCGTTCCGTCCCTAGTTCATCTTCGACAACTGCTCGGAGAGCAGGTGCGCGAGGTTCGCTTCAGCCAGCCCTTCCAGTGGGCTCTCGACCGGGGCGTCTGACTTCGACGTGACGCGCGCTTCCTCCGTGAACTCCAGAGGGATGAACGCGTCCATGAGCTGCGTCGCGAGCTTCTCTGCCGTCGGGTAATTGAAGACGAGCGTGGCCGGCAGCGACACGCCGAGCCCACTCTGAAGCCGGTTCTTGAGCTGGAGCGCCGCCAGCGAGTCGATGCCCAGCTCGTGGAACCCACGCGCCGGGTCGATGGACTCGCTGGAGCCCACGCCTCGCATCCACGCCACTTGCTCGCGCACGTAGTCCATCAGCAACTGCCGACGCATCTCGATGGGCGCCGCCGTGAGTGTGTCCAGGAACGACGCGCGCTCCACCGTGCGCTCGCCCCCTGCCCGCTCGCGCAACTCCGCGGCGTAGGGCGTGGACCGGCCGCTGCCGAAGACGGCCCAGTCGATGGCGGCCACGCCGACCTGAGGAACGCGCGATGTGAGGAGCAGCTCCAGCGCGCGCAGGCCCTGCGCCTTCGGAATGACACCGAAGCCCGGCGTCCGAGCCTCCTCGCTCACCGACACCTGGGCGCCCGCGTCACCGGCCCAGATGCCCCAGTTGATGCTCAGGGCAGGCAGGCCCAGGGCACGGCGGTGGTGCGCCAGCGCATCCTCGAAGGCGTTCGCCGCGCAGTGATTCGACTGTCCCGCCGAGCCGACGAGCGATGCGACGGAGGAGAACATCACGAAGTAGTCCAGCGGCAGGCCCGCGGTCAGACGATGCAGGTTCCAGGCGCCGCGCAACTTCGGCCGCAGCACGGTCTCGAAGCGCTCCCAGCGCTGCTGCCGCAGCACGCCGTCATCCAGCACACCGGCCGAGTGGAACACGCCGCCCAGAGGGGCCATGTCCCGCGCCACCTCGTTCAGCAGCGCGGCCAGCGGCTCCGCATCCGCGATGTCGACTTGCCGGTACTCGACACGGACACCCTGCTGGCGCAGGTGCTCCAGACGTTCCGCCGTCTGCGGCCCCGGAGCGCCCCGGCCTGTCAGCACCAGGTTTCGTGCCCCCCGGCTCGCCAGCAACTCCGCCGTCAGCAAGCCCAGGCGTCCGAGCCCGCCCGCCACGAGATAGCTTCGGTCCGCCCGGAAGGCTTCGACTCGCTCCGCGGATGCTTCAACGAGCTTCCGTGACTCGACCCTCCGGAGTCGCGCGACGTAGCGGCCATCGCGATAGGCCACCTGGTCCTCCGCCACCTCCGCGCGGCGGCGAATCTCCTGCGCGAGCAACTCCACCTGGGCGCTCGGTTCGCCCTGGGCATCGAGGTCGACACACCGGCAATCCAACTCCGACGCCTCGATGGTCAGGGGCCGCGCCATGCCCCACAGCAACGACTGGGCGATCCCGGTCAACGGAACGCCCGGCTTCACGGGCTGCGCGCCACGCGACACCAGCCACACGGTGCCGGAGTACCCACGGTCCAGAAGGAACTGGAGCAGTCCCAGCGCGCCCCCCCCCGTCACCCGAGCCGCCTGCCCCAGCGCATCCGCATCCAGCGTCTCCGCTTCCTCGGTATGGGAGCCCCACATCAGGATGACGTCGGACAGTGCCGCCGGAAGCGGCAGTTCGCGCAAGGCCTCCACGAGCGCGTCGGGCGCGTCGGGGACCTCGAAGGTGGTCTCATCGATACGGTGCGACCGTGTGCCACGGATGGCGACGAAGCAGGCGCGGCCATCGCGCTTCAGCACCTGTGCGAGCTGCTGCCCTGCGCCGTCGCGCTCAGAGAGAATCAGGCACGCGCCGCTCGCGGGCACCAGCGTCTCCGGACGAGTCCCCTCCAATGCGAGCGGCTCCCACCGCCGCTCGTAGAGCCACTCATCCAGCGAGGTGGAGAGCGCGGCACGCAGCGCCTCCTGGCTCGTGCGCTGAAGCTCCAGGCCACGCACCCAGGCGCGCAGCGCGCCATCTCTTCCGAAGATGCGGACATCCGCACGCAACCGCTTCCCAGCCTCATCCACCGGCCGCACCACGGCATGGCTCCACACGCCGTCTTCGATGCTGCCCAGCACGTGAAGCCGCTCGATGTGCACCGGCACGTACAGCTCGGTGCCATCCATGTCCGGATAGGCGCCGCCCACCACCTGTAGGCAGGCATCCATCAGGGCGGGATGCGCGAGGTAGCCACCGCCGCTCCCGAGGCCCGCCGGGCGCTCGATGCGCGCCAGGACCTGCTCGCCTTCCCGGCGCAGCTCGGTGATGCCCTGGAACTCCGGCCCGAAGTCGACGCCCGCGTTCCGTGCCCGCTGGTAGTAGTCCTCGACGGGAAGCGGGGTCTGCAGGTCCCTCAACACGCTGTCGAGGTCGTGCGCCTCGGTGGCCGTTGCATCATCACCGAGGACGGCGAGCGTGCCCGTCGCATGAAGGCTCCACGCGCGCTCCGAGCCCTCACCCGTCCGGCTGAAGATGCGCACAGCGGCCCTGCCCTCTCCGTCGCGGCGCACGGCGCACTGCACCTTCCGCTCGGCATCCTTCGGGAAGGTCATCGCGTTGAGGATGGCCAGGTCGGTCAACTCCAGCGCGGTCGTGCCCAACAGCCGGGTCCCAGCGGCCAATGCCATCTCGACGTAGCCAGTCGCAGGCAGTGTGGGCGTTCCGAAGACGCGGTGCTGGCCCAGGAACGCCTGCGAGGCAGGCCCCAGCGTGGCCTCGAACAGCAGCTCACCGGCCTCCAGGACGGCCAGGGGCACGCGCTCGCCAATCAGCGGGTGCTCGGCGCGGGAAACGCTTCGCCCGTTGGGACGCTGGAGGCCCGCGCCCTCCTCCCAGTAGCGCTGACGCTGGAAGGCATAGGTGGGGACTTCCACCTTGCGCCGTGGGTAGCCGGCATCCACTGCCGCCCAGTCCACCGCAACGCCGCGCACGTACAGCGCCGCCAGGCTCTCCAGCATCTGCCGCCAGCCCCCATCATCGGCGCGCAGACTCGGCAGCCAGGTGCCCGCGCCCTCGGGCACCGAGCGCGCCGCCATGCCGAGCAGGGTCGCCTTCGGGCCGACCTCGACGAAGACGCTCATGCCGTCGCGGTACAGCGCCTCCACGCCCCGGCCGAACTGCACCGGGTTGCGAAGCTGGCTGCACCAGTAGTCCGGCGTGCAGAGCCCGTCCGTGATGAGCTCGCCAGTCATCCCGGAGACCATCGGAATCGACGGCGGCGAATAACGCAGCGACGCGGCGACGGCCCGGAACTCCGGGAGGATGGCCTCCATCATGACCGAGTGGGCCGCGCGCGGAATGTTCAGCCGCTTGACCTTGTAGCCCTTCGCGTCCAGCGCCTGGCCTATCTCCACGATCTCCGCGGGGATGCCGGAGATGACGACGTTGTCCGGCCCGTTGACGGCCGCGATGGAGCTGGCCCAACCGCCCTGGGCGAGGAACTGGCGCAGCTCCGGCTCCGCGGCGGAGACCGCGATGTTGCCGCCCTCCGGAAGCTGCTGAATCAACCGTCCGCGGTGAACGGCCAGCTTCAGGCCATCCTCCACGCTGAACACGCCCGCGATGCAGGCCGCCGCCAGCTCGCCCGTGCTGTGTCCCAGCAATACGTCCGGCTGGATGCCCCACGACATCCACAGCTCGGCCAGCGCGTACTCCAACACGAAGACCACCGGCTGGGCGTAGTCGAGCTGGTCGATGGGCGATGGCGTCCCCGGCTCCGCGTAGAGGACGGAGATCAGCGAACGGTCCCAATACTCACGGAGCATCTGGTCGAACGAGTCGATGCGCCGGCGGAAGCCCGGATGCGTCTGGTACAGCTCGCGCGCGGCTCCGACGTACTGCGAGCCCTGACCGGAGAACAGGAACGCGACCTTCACCGCCTGCTTCGTGTCGGCCTCTCCCTGGACGACCCCCGGGTGCTCGTCCTTCCGCTCCGCCGCGCCCAGGACGGCGGCCACCTGCGCGGCGTCCTCCCCCACCACCGCGAGCCGGTGGTCGAAGGCGACACGCCCAGTGTTCGCGGAGAAGCACACGTCCGCGAGCGATGCGCCCGGTGCTTCGAGCGCCGCCCGGTAGCGGCCCGCGAGCTGCCGCAGCGCCTCCGGGCTCCGCGCCGAGAGCGCCAGGAGGTGCCGCGAGCGGTCCAACGGCTGCACGTCCGGCGCTGGCGTCGCCTGCGGCGGCGCCTCTTCGACGACCACATGGACGTTGGTGCCGCCGATGCCGAACGAACTGAGCCCCGCCCGCAGGACACCCTGCGTCGCGGTCCACGGCCGGGCCTTGTCCACCACGTAGAAGGGCGTCTTGTCGAGCTCCAGCCGCGGGTTCGGCGACTGATAGTGGAGCGTGGGCGGCAAGGTGCGGTGCTGGAGCGCGAGCACGACCTTGATGAGCCCAGCGATGCCCGCCGCGCTGTCGAGGTGGCCGATGTTGCCCTTCACCGAGCCCAGGCCGCACGACTGCGCCTGGACCTGTCCCCCAAACGCCTCCGTCAGCGCGGAGACCTCAATGGGGTCGCCAATGGCCGTTCCGGTGCCATGGGCTTCGACATAGGAGATGGTCCGCGGGTCCACCTTCGCGTGCTGATGCGCACGGCGCACCACGTCCGTCTGGCCCTCGACGCCGGGCGCCATGAAGCCCACCTTGCGGTGCCCGTCGTTGTTGATGGCGGAGCCCTTGATGACGGCGAGCACCCGGTCCCCATCCGCCAGCGCCTGGCTCAGGCGCTTGAGGACCACGATGCCAGCGCCGCTTCCCGGGATGGTTCCGTTGGCCCCGGCGTCGAAGGGACGGCAGTGGCCATCGCGCGAGAAGACGCTGCCTTCCTCGTACAAGTAGCCCACGCGGTGGGGCACCTTGATGGCCACGCCACCCGCGAGCGCCAGGTCGCAACTGCCCTCATTCAGCGCCGCGCACGCCGCGGACACCGCGACCAGGGACGTGGAGCACGCCGTCTGGACGTTGATGCTGGGCCCGCGCAGGTCGAGCTTGTAGGACACCTGCGTGGCCAGGAAGTCCTTGTCCTGGGCCATCAGGTCCTGGAAGAAGCCGATGGGGCGCGTCAGGTCCGGGTAGGGATAGCGATAGTGGCTGACGCTCTTCCCGGCATACACGCCGACGAGCCCGTTGCGCCCCGACGGCGGATAGCCCGCGTGCTCCAGCGCCTCCCAGGCGCACTCCAGGAACACCCGCTGCTGCGGATCCAACGCGCGTGCCTCACGGGGCGTCAGCGAGAAGAACTCCGCGTCGAAGGCGTCAAAGTCATCCATCACCGCCGACGAGCGGACGTACCCGGGATTCCGGAACGCCTCCGGACTGACGCCCGCGGCCAGCAGCTCGTCATCGGTGAAGGTGCCCACCGACTCCACGCCCTGCATCAGGTTCTGCCAGAACTGCTCGGGCGTCGACGCCCCGGGGAAGCGGCAGCTCAAGCCGATGATGGCGATGTCCCGCGCATCCTGCGTCCGCGGCGTCTCCTCCCGCGGCGCGAGTGCCACCTCGGGCTTCTCCTCACCGCCCGCCGCCGCGAGCCTGGCCGCGAGCACCTTGACGGTGGGCCTGCCGAACAGGTCCGTGACGGGAACCGACAGCCCCAGCTTCTCCTTGAGCTCGAGGTGGAGCTTGATGAGGTGCACCGAGTTGGCGCCCAGCTCGAAGAAGTTCCGGTCCGGGTGGACCTCTGGAACCCCCAGCACCTCCGCCACGGCCTTCGCGATGGACTGCTGAAGCGCCTGGGCCTCACGGCCTGGACGGGCGGCGGCAGCGGGCTTGCTCTCCTCGCGCTGCGTGGGCCGCGCGACGTGGTCCGGATGCGGCAACGCCTTGCGGTCCACCTTGGCGTTGCGGGTCAGCGGCAGCGCCTCCAGCACGACGTAGGTCGCTGGGACCAGGTGTTCGGGCAGCTTGCGGGACAGGAACTCGCGGACGTGCCGGGTATCCACGCCGCGCTTCGTGTCCGAGGCGACGACATAGGCGACCAGGCGCTTTTCGTGGTGATCGCCGACCGCCCCGACCACCGCCGCGCTGATGCTCGGCTCCTGGAGCAACGCGGCCTCGATTTCACCCGGCTCGATGCGCTGTCCACGGATGGAGAGCTGGAAGTCGACGCGGCCGAGGAACTCGATGGTGCCATCCGGCAGATACCGCCCGAGGTCGCCGGTGCGGTAGAGGCGCTCACCCGTCCGAGGGTGCACGGTGAACTTCTTCGAGCCCGCTCCCGCGCCCACGTAGCCCAGCGCCACGCCCACGCCCGCGCAGCACAGCTCGCCGGGCACCCAGATGGGACGCTCGTCCAGGTGCTCGTCCAGCACGTAGTACTTCGTGTTCGAGATGGGCTTTCCGTACGGAATGCTGCGGCGCCGCTCGTCGGCTTCGACGACCGGATGGGAGATGTTCCACAGGGACGTCTCCGTCGGGCCGCCGACGCTCATCAGCTTCACGTCGCCGAACTTCGCCCGCAGCCGTGCGGGCATGGTGACGGGGAGCCAATCTCCTCCGAGCATCACCAGACGCAACGGGCAGGTCAGCCGGGCGTTGCTGCCTTCGAGATACGTCAGCAGCATCTCCATCATCGCCGGCACGGTGCTCCAGATGGAGACGCCATGACGGGACATCAGCTCGGCCCAGTGGGAGGGGTCCCTGCGCGAGGAGGCGTCCGGCATGACCAGGGCCGCGCCCGCGCTCAGGGTGCCGAAGACGTCGTAGACGGAGAAGTCGTGGTGGAGCGCGCTGAGCGCGATGACGCGGTCTTCCGGCCCGACGCCGAACTTCCGGTTCGTCCACTCCACGCCATTGACCATCCCGGCGTGGGTGAGCATGGCCCCGTTGGGCTGGCCCGTGGAGCCGGAGGTGTAGAGGATGTGCGCCAGGTCCTCGGGCTTCTGCACGGGCGCCAGTGGCGCCTCGCTGTACTCACTGAAGGCGTCCGGCGTGACGACCAGCACCTGCACCCCTTCGGGCCAGGACTCCTGGGCGAACTTCGGCTGCGTCACCGCCAGCTCGGCCCCGCCGTTCCGCATCATGAAGACGCGCCGCTCGTGCGGCAGCCCCGCGTCGATGGGCAGGTACGCCGCTCCCGAGCTGAGAACCCCCAGCGCGGCCACGACCTGCTCCCACCCCTTCTCCATCACAATCGCGACGATGCGGTTGGGCGCGGCGCCACGCTCGCGCAGCGCATGTCCGAGCCGGCTGGAGCGCCGGGCGAGCTCGCCATAGCTCAGCCTGACGCTCGACGAGGCCAGCGCCAGGGCGTCCGGGCGTGCCGCGGCGTGGCGGTAGAAGCCCGTGTGGAGCAGCTCCCCGCTCCGCGGGCGCGCCGTGTCGTTGACGCGGGCCAGCAGTTCCACCTGCCGGACCGGACGGGTGTCCAGCCCCTGCTGGTCCCACGCGGCGTCGTCCTCCGCCAGGCGCCGTAGCAGCGCGCAGAAGCTGGAGAACATGTCTTCAATCATGCCGGACGGGAACAGCTCCTCCGCCACGTCCCAGTTCAGGAAGACGCCGCCCCGCTGGTAGACAATCTGCAGGTCGATCCACACCTGGGGCGTCTGCGTCAGCGCCTCGATGAGCTCGCCGAACTCCTCCGCCAGGAAGTCGACCCAGTGCGAGTCCTTGCTCTTGGAGTGAGACGCGAAGCTCGTCATCACCACCGGCATGATGGCGCCCGCGATACGCCCCTGGGCCCTGAACAGCTCCCGCAGCAGCTCGACGCCGCTGACCTCACGGTGCTCCAGCGCCAGGAAGAGCTGGTCCCGGATGGCAAGGGCCCGCTCCGTGAACGTCCGCTCCGGCCGGTGGTCCACCTCAATCAGCGTGAAGCTGGCGAAGGTGCCGACAATCTCGTTGACCTGGGGATGAAGGGGCAGCCGGTTGAAGTGCGGGACGTTGAGCGTGAAGCGAGGGCTGCGGCTCCAGCGCGCCATGACCTCCGCGTACGCCGCCAGCAGCAGCTCCGGCTCCGTCAGCTTGCGCGCGCGGGCTCGCTGCTTGAGCGGCTGCCAGATATCCGGCCCCAGCCGTTCGAACACGCGCCCGAAACGAGGACGCCGGAGCGAACCCGGGTCCTTGTCCAGCGGGAGGTCCGGCGCGGGCGGGAGGTTCGGAAGGCGGGAGCGCCAGTACTCGAGCGAACGCGCATGACGAGCACCGCGCGCATGCTGCACCGCCAGCGCGTAGTCCCGGAAGGACAGGTCCAGTTGGGGAAGCGCGGGCGCCCCGCCCAGGTGTTTGTAGAGGTGGACGAGCTCCCGGTAGAGAATCTGGAAGCTGTAACCATCGATGAAGGTTCCATCGATGCTCATGAAGAGGCGCGAGCGGCCCCCGTCGAGCTGGCACACGCGGAGCTCGAACAACGGCCACTGGTCGAGCGCCAGCACCTGCTGCGACAGCCGCTCGCGGATGGCCTGGAAGCGAGCCTCCGTCTCCTCCTGTTCGCGCCCGCGCAGGTCCTCCACGGGCAGGACGTAGCGCGGCACGTCGGGGAGGATGCGCTGCTGGAAGCCCGGGAGCGCCACCACCCGAAGCATCTCGTGGCGGGCGATGAGCAGGTTCCAGGCGTCCTCGAAGCGGGCCAGGTCGAGCGCGTGGCAGTCAATCTCGTTGTACGCGTGCATCGCCGCGTTCATCTCGAGCTCGGCCTGCCGGCCCACGCTGTAGGCCTGCTGGATCTCCGTCATCGGGAACGGCGCGTGCCGCTCCTCGGGCCGGGGCGTGATTTGCGGCAGCGTCTCCGCCTGGGGCATGCGCTGCTCCGACAACAGGGTCAGCAGCGCGGCCTTGTTCGCCACGAGCTGCTCGCGCAGCGCTCCTGGAATCTCGCCCGTGGGCGAATCGACCGCCAGGCGGTCCCCCTCCACCGACAGCTTGATGCCGTGCCCAGCGAGGGCCTGAAGAAGCTCATTCAATGTCATAGCAGGACCCGCTTCGAATCATCGCGCTCCGAGGAGGCAGCGCCGAGCACACTGGCCACAGCGAGCTTTCCGAGAAGCTCAGCCGTCACCTGCTCAATGGAACTTTCATCAACGAAACTCTTGAGAGGCATGCTCACGTCGAGTTCGCCCAGCACCATGTCCCGCAACTCGAGCGCCATGATGGAGTCGAACCCCAGCGCGTCGAACGAGTCCGTGGACGAGAGCTTCGTCGTCGGAATCTTTCCAACCTCGCTGATCATCTCCTTGAGCCGCGCCTCCAGGACGCCGCGGCGAGCGGAGCCTTCCAACGCGAGCAACACCTCGCGCAGCTTGCGCGGCGCCTCCATGACGTCAGGGACGGCATCGGTGACGGACTCGGTCCGGAACAGCGACGAAGCCACGATGGAAGGATGGCTGGCAGTCCAACGCGTCACATCGAAGCGCGCGATGCCCCGGGTGACGCGGTTCTCCGCGAGCACCAGCGCCATGGCCGCCAGGGCTTCATCCACGGACATGGGCGACATGCCCCGCTCCGCCAGCCGGTCGCCACGCCGAGCATCCGCGACGGCCATGCCGACCTCGCCCCAGCTCCCCCAGTTGAGACTGATGGCCGGCAGACCCCGTGCGCGACGGAAGTGCGCCAACGCATCGAGGAATGCATTGGCCGCGGCATAGCTGGCCTGCCCCGGCGAGCCAATCAGCGACGCCGTCGAGGAGAACAGGACGAAGTGCTCGAGGGTGGTGTCGGTGGCCAGCGCATGGAGGTTCCACGCACCGTCGACCTTGGGGCCCATGACCGTCTCGAAGCCCTGGGGCTCCCACTGCAACAACGAGCTGTCCGCCAGCACACCCGCGCTGTGGAAGATGCCCCCCAGCGGCGCTCCGCCTCGGCGGACGGCAGCCAGCATCTCCGCCACCGACTCCGGGCGGCTCACATCGACGCGGAAGGTCTCCACCCGCGCGCCCGCCGCACGCAGCGGCGCCAGGGCCTGGCGGGCCTCGTCGGTCTCACCTTTTCTTCCACAGAGGGCAAGGTGCCGCGCGCCGCGCTCCACCAGCCAGGAGGCGAGCCGCAGTCCGATTCCACCGAGCCCGCCCGTAATCAGATACGTGCGGTCTTGCCGGGGACGAAACGCTCCCGTGCCTTCCGGAATCGTTTGGGTCTGCGTGAGCGAGGGCACCAGCCGCTGCTCGCCGCGCAGCACGACCTCGTCGTCGTCAGCGGAAGCAGAGACCTTGCGCGCCAGCTCCGTCACCAGCGCACCGAAGGCCGCGGGTTCGATGTCGATGCGCTTGCAGGCAAGCTCCGGGTGCTCGTAGGCGACAACCCGTCCCAGGCCCCACAGTGGCGCGCCAGCAATCGCCGTGGGTCCAGCCGCTCCGTCAGCGGCTTGCGAGCCCTGGGTGACGAGGAACAGCCGAGGCAGCGTTGGCGCCGAGTGCCGCGCCAGGGTCTGCACGAGCGACGCCGCCGCGTGGACCTCTCGCTGAACCGATGTGTGCAGCCCTTCCAGTGATTCGGGATGCTCCGAACCCGACAGGTAGATGACGCCTCGGGGCGCCGGGCTCTCGGACAGCCACTCCCGGAGCACCGACGCCTGCTCGGAGCCCACGATGGCCACGCGCACCGTGCCTCCGGCGGTGGACAGGGATTGCCGCAGCGACTCCGAGGCAGCCGGCTGCGTGCTCACGATGAGCCAGCGGCCCTCCGCGTCCACGGGCCCCTGCCCCACCGTACGCGCATGCCACGTGAGTTCGCAGAAGAGGTCCCGGGGGGATGCATCCCGGACGGGCTGCACGCTGCTCGGTGCTGGAGCGACCGCTCCGTCCCACCAGTAGCGCTCACGCTGCCACGGGTACGTCGGCACCACCGTCTTGCGCGCCCCCGTGAAGAGCCCCTCGAAACGAATGGAGCCACCCGAGGAGTACCCACCCGCGATGACGCCCAGGACACCCGTCCAGGCATCATCTCCGGGCCTGCTGGCACGCAGGATGACGGCCTTGCTTCCACGGCTGCGTGCAGTGGCCTCCAACGCCGCCCCAACGGAAGCCTCACAAGAGACCTGGATGAAAGCCGAGGCGTTCCGCGCACACAGGTTCGCCACGGACGACGCCGGGTCGATCACCGCGGCGCGCTGTCTCTCCCAGTACGCGCCCGGTACCGTGGCGCCCGCTTCGACCCAGGCGCCATCGACGGTGGAGAAGAATGGGTACTTCACGGGTTGAGGACGCACGGGCTGCGCTGGCGTCAACTGCAAGGCGAGCCGCACGGCGTCTTCCACGCTGAGTGCTCCCGCGACCACTCCCGCGGAGAGCGCTCCCACGCCGAAGCCGGAAACAGCTGCGGGGGTCAGACCGCACGCGCGCCAGAGCTCCGCCAATGCGAGCTGGAGCACGAGGAGAGTGCCCACCGGGTGTCCTTCGCCCGCCTGCGCTCCCGCCACCTGTTCGATGACGGACCCACCTGCCACCTGCCGGAAGACCGCATCCACCTTCTCCGCGTGGGCGCGGAAGACGTCCCGGCCCAGCAGCTCACGCATCAACCGGCTGGCCTCGGGCTCCGTGCCACCGAAGAGGAAGACGGGCTCGCCCTCGCCTGAACCTCGATTGACACCCGGCGCATCGCGTCCCTCCGTGACAGCGTGAAGGGCCGCTCGAAGCGCCTCGGGCGTCCTCGCCACGAGCACCGCACGGTGCGCATGGTGTGAGCGTCCAGCGCCCGCCATGAAGCACGCATCCTGGAGCCGCGCCCCAGGACCGGCCTCCGACACGTACTGGAGCCATGACGCCGCCAGTGTGCGCAGCGCGGGCTCCGAGCGCGCGGAGAGGGGCAACACATACGGCCCGGCGTCCACGGCGGCATGGGCGGCCTCCGCGTACGCCTCGACGAGCGCATGCGCGTTCACACCGCTCATCCCAAACGAGCTCACGGCGACGCGATGAGGGCCGTCCTTCTCCGCCAGGGCCGTGCGCGCTCGAGGCACCGCGAGCCCTGAGCCCTCCCACGCGAACTCCGGGGTCGGGTGCTCGAAGTTGATGGAGGGAGGCACCTCGCCCGCCTGGAGCACCAGGACGGCCTTGATGAGTCCCGCGATGCCGGCCGCGGCCTCCGTGTGACCGATGTTCGGCTTGACGGAGCCAATCCACAGCGGGCGCTCCGAAGTCCGCGCTGCGCCGTAGACGCGCGACACGCCGTCCAGCTCGATGGGATCTCCCAGCCGCGTTCCCGTCCCGTGCGCTTCCAGGTAGTCCACCTGCCCGGGCTCGATGCCCGCGCGCTGCAACACGCGCCGGTACAGCGCTTCCTGTGCCCCGACGTTCGGCACCGTGAGACCACCGCTGGCGCCGTCGTGGTTCATGCCCGTGCCACGCAAGGTCGCGAGGATGCGGTCACCATCCCGAACGGCGTCCCGCAGCCGCTTCAGGACGACCACGCCACAGCCCTCCCCCTGCACCATGCCGTCCGCGTCCCGGTCGAACGTGCGGCAATGGCCGCTGGGGGAGAGGGCTCCCGCCTTGGACAGGAACACGCTGAGTTGCGGCGCCAGGATGAGCTTCACGCCTCCGGCGATGGCGAGCGTCGACTCTTCTGTCCGCAGGCTCTGACACGCCAGGTGCACAGCGGACAAAGAGGACGAGCACGCGGTGTCCACCGCCATGCTCGGCCCTTCGAGCCCGAGGAGGTACGACAGCCGGCCCGCCACATAGCTGGCGTCCACACCCGTGGAGTAGTGGGCGCTCACCTTCTCCAGCCCGCCCCCCGTGACGAACGCGTAGTCCTTCGCGTGGACGCCCGCGAAGACACCGGTCCGCGTCCCCTGGAGCTGGTGTGGGGGAATGCCAGCGTCCTCCAGGGCCTCCCAGCTCACCTCCAGGAAGAAGCGCTGCTGCGGGTCCATGCCCTCGGCTTCACGCCGGGAGATGTGGAAGAACTCCGCGTCGAACCGGTCCACCTCGTCCACGAAGCCGGCGCGGCGCATGGCCAGCTTCCCGGGCCTGGAGGGGTCCGGGTCATAGAGCCCCTGGAGCGCCTGCCGGTCGCTGGGAATCTCCGTCAGCGCCTCCCGTGCCCCCCACAGCAGGTCACGGAACTTCGCGGGGCTGGTGGCGCCCCCCGGAAAGCGGCAGGCCATGCCGATGATGGCAATCGGTTCCCGCTCACCATTCGAGGCCGTGGCCAGCTTCTTCTGCAGCTTCTCGATGGTCAGCAACGCCTGCTGGAGTGGCGACAACTCCGCCATGAATCCGTCCTTGCGGTTCATCACGCGACCTCGAGGCTGAGTTCGGCCAACGTCCGGGCGATCTGCTCGCGCGCTTCGTCCTCGGACAGCCCGGCAATGCGTTCCATCAGGCCCTGCTCCTCCTGCTCGGGCGTACTCACCTCGCCCGGGTCCGACGGCAGGCGGCCACGCCGCGCCTCCAGCAGGGACAGCAGCCGCTTCGCCAGCGACTCCAGCCGGGGCAGCTCGAAGAAGAGCGTCGTCGACAGCGGGAGCTCGAGCGCCCGCGAGATGCGCTCCTTCAACAACGTGGCCCCAATGGAGTTCAGGCCCAGTTCGAAGAAGGTCCGCCCCTGCACATCGAGCGTCGCGGGCTCGACCTCCAGCACGTCCGCGAGGTGCCCCCGCAGGAACGCCCGCATCTGGGCCTCCCCATGCACGTCGGGAACGCGGGAAGCATCCCCGGCGGCCACCGCGGCGGCCTGAAGCAGGGTGGCGGCGTCCGGCCGCGCGTCCTTGGGTGAGCGGCAGACTTCATCGGGTGAAAGCCACTCGGGCCACAGGCGCTGACGCTGGAAGGGGTAGACCGGCAGGCTCACGCAGCGCCCTGCACGCACCGGGAACACCTCGGGCGGCACCGTCCCATCCGCGACGAAGACACGCCCGGCCTCCACCTGCTCCAGCGGCATGCCCTCCTGAACCAGGAGCGCCGTCCCACTCGACGTCGCGAGCGAATCCAGGAGCGCCACGAGCCCAGCCCGGTCGCCCGCAATCACCACGGCACGGTGCCGGTGGTGCTGACGCTTGAGCGCCGCCGTGAAGCAGACGTCCTCCAGCGTCGCCACCGAGTCCGGCGTCGTGGCGAGGAAGTCCCGAAGCTGGAGCGCCCGCTGACGGAGCGCGTCCTGAGAGAGCGCCGAGAGCGCCAGGAAATGGACCGGCGCGGGCGTCCGCTCCAGCACCGCAGCCGGAGCTGCCTCCAGGACCACGAAGCCGTTGGCACCGCCCAGGGACGTGGAGACGATGCCCGCTCGCAGCGGCACGCCAGGCTCCCGCGCGGCCCAGGGCTCCAGCTCCGTCTGGATGCTCAGCCCGAGCGCGTCGAACGAAACCAGCGGGTTGGGCGCATCCACGTGAATCGTCGGCGCCAACGTCCGGTGGTGCAGCGACAGGCACACCTTGATGAACTGCGCGATGCCCGCCGCGGCGCCCAGGTAACCCACGTTGTTGCTGATGGCGCCGAGCCTGCAGGGCACCGGCCGCTGCGTCCCGAGCGCCTCCCCGATGGCCTCCGCTTCGGCCGCGTCGCCCTTGAGGAACGACGAGCCGTGCATCTCGATGTAGTCGATGCTCGCCGGAGCCACCCCGCCCTGCTCACACGCCTGCCGGATGACGTCCGCCTGCGCCGAGGCGCTGGGCGCCATGATCCACTCGTTCCGGCCGTTGTGATTGACGGCGCTGCCCCGAATCACCGCGTACACGCGGTCACCGGGCTCAACCTTGGACAGGCGCTTGAGGACGACGACGCCAGCGCCCTCCCCGCGCACGTAGCCGTCCGCCTGCGCATCCAGGGTCCGGCACTGCCCCCGCTCGGAGAACACGCCGGCCTGGGACAGCATGATGCTGCTGTCCGGAGACAGCATCAGCTCGACGCCCCCGGCGAGGGCCATCTCCACCTCGCCCAGCGTCAAGCTGCGGCACGCCTCATGGAGGGCCACCGTCGAGGAGGCACACCCCACGCTCGACACGGTGCTGGGTCCCCGGAAATCAAAGGCGTAGGAGAGCCGGTTGGCCGCGAAGGACGCCGTCGTTCCCAGGACGGAATAGCCATCCAGCGAGGACCAGTCCCTCGCCAGCATCCGCTGGAAGTCGCTGAAGTTGACGCCCATGAAGACGCCCGTGCGGCTCCCTCGCACGGCGTCGAAGGGCAGGCCCGCATCCTCCAGCGCATGCCATGCACACTCGAAGAGGAGACGGTGCTGCGGGTCCATCTGCCGCAGCTCCCGCTTCGTCAGCCGGAACGCCGCGGGGTCGGCCAGCTCCACGCCTTCAATCAGTCCGGCCTTGCGGTTGCGAATCGTCCCAGGGCGATCAGGTGCCGCGTCGAAGAGCGAAGACAAAGGCCAGCGCCCGGCCGGGATGTCCCCCGTCGCATCAATCCCATCACATAGCATTTGCCAGAGCGTACGCGGGCAGTCCGACATGGGCAGACGCAGGCCCAGTCCAATCACAGCAATGGGTTCACACAACATCAAGGCACGGCTCCGCTGGCGACTCGCAAGCCGCTCAGACTCATCACCTGTTTGAACTTCATTCTCAACCAACAAGAATCAATAAAGACATACGTCCGAAACGTCTTTCACTGCGGCCGGCGTGGCATCACGCGGCCCGAGGCCTCCGTCCTCCACCACGGACAGATCGCCAAAATCAAAAAGGGCGTGCTTGTACAGCTTGAGACGCGGACTCAATCCTTCGGGCCCCACCCGCACCGCGACGAACTTCGCGCGATCGGTCTGCATCATCCGCTCGAAGTCCCGAACGGATTGCTTCGAGGACACGGGATACCCGAACCGGGAGATGGCTTCCAGAACCACAGAGGTCTGGATCCCGCAGTAGATGAGGTTGACGCGCTTGGGCTGGGATTGGAACTCGGAGGCCTCGATGGCGACCTGGGTCATCTTATCCGCGGAGTGCTCCCAGAGCAGCGCGTTCAGCTGGCGAACCCGCTCCAGCTCCGGGGCGGACACACCCATTTCCTGGAGGAAGCGCCACAGCTCCGAGCCAGGCTGGAATGGAGGCCGATTCGCGTCGAAGCGCACCAGGTACATCTTGGATTCGAGTGTTCCGTCCTCCAGGAAGCTCAACCCCAGGAACAGCGGGTAGTATTCGGTCCGCAGCGCGGAAGCATGGGTCTTCACCCGCTCCGCGAAGGGCCCTGCCCGGAAGCGCTCCGGCAGGCGGCTCATCGCCTCATCGAAACCGGAGTGCCCGCGCATGGGGTCGAAGTGCCAGCTGGCGGCAATGGAATACCGGGTGGGGCCTCCGGGCTTGAACTCCGCGCGCACCAGGCCCAGGTCCGAAGGCCGGAACGTCTCGCAGATGGCCACGGACCGCTCGACGCCCTCGTTGGTGATGCCGAGCTGCCGCGTGTACTCCCGGAAGGCCCGCGTGACCGTCCCATTGTCGCCGTAGAGCATGAAGCCCAGGCCGGGCTCGTCCGCGTTATAGGAGAACTCAATCAACGCCTTCTTCGCGATGCCCAGGCCCTGCACCGGGAGCCAGTACTCCAGGAACCGCCGCACCTCGGAGGCCTCGCTCAGCAGACCTTGGGCGCGCAGGGCATCCCGGACGAACCACCCCAGCGTCTTGTCCGGCTTCCACAGCACTTCCGTGTCGAAGTGGCAGATGCGATCACGCGGGCCGACCCGTTGAGGAACCACCAGGTTGGCCAGCATCCGTCCCGCGTAGCGCGCTCCCAGCGCCACCCGGCTGGCGGGCCACAGTGCCTCGGTGCCCAAGCCCTTCTCGGACTTCTGCTGCCAGGCGCGCTTCGCGAGCCTCAAGGCGATGTCCGGGCGCAGGAGGAACTCCGGCCCCGCCTGGACGTGCATCAGCTTGAGGAACTCCTGGTAGATCTCCGGATGCTCGTGGTTCAGCGCGTAGAGCTCCTCGACGTACCACTGGGCCAGCTTGATGAGCCGCGTCCGCTCACCGGGGACGTGGGGATGCCGCATGGCCTCCGCC
This sequence comes from Myxococcus sp. CA005, assembly GCF_006518205.1. Taxonomy (NCBI): domain Bacteria; kingdom Pseudomonadati; phylum Myxococcota; class Myxococcia; order Myxococcales; family Myxococcaceae; genus Myxococcus; species Myxococcus sp. CA005. The sequence goes on from NZ_SRLV01000020.1 coordinate 98,555, forward strand.
GTCACGAAGAACCAGAGGCCCTGGAGCCACTGCGCGCCCGTGCGGAGGTAGGACGCCGTCCAGGCCTGGGTCACCGCCTCCAGGCTGTCGAGTTGGTGCAGCGCCTCGTTGAGGAGGTTCGCCTCCAGCATCGCCACCGACATGCCCTGGCCGAAGACAGGGTCGAAGTAGCACCACGCATCCCCCAGGACGAGCAACCCCGCGGGGAAGTCCCGGATGCGCTCGAAGTGGCGCCATCTCACGTCCGGCACCCGGTACACCCCGACGTCCGAGACGGGCTTCGCGTCCTTGATGGCTTCGTAGATGTCCGGCTCGCGGAGGCTGCGGGCGAACTCCACGAATCCGTCCTCGTCGCGGGGCGGGTGGTGTCCTTCGTAGCCGAACAAGGACACAATCCAGCGATTGCCTTCCACGCCCAGCATCGCCCCGCCGCGCGGTTTGTCGGGCGGCAGCGGGGTGATCCACAGTCCGCGCCAGTCCCTGGCTGTCTCCGGCTGCTCGAAGAGGCGTGACACGTAGCAGAGGTTGATGGGCAGCCGGCTCTCCTCCGGCGGGCTGAAACCCAACTCCGACAACCACTTGCCCAGTTGCGATCCGCGCCCGCTCGCGTCGACCACGATGTTGGCGAGCCGGTTCGTCACCGCGCCGCCGTCCCCATGGCGGTCATGCGTCTGGACTCCGAGAATCCGCCTCCCATCCGGCGTGGCCAGCAGCGCCCGCACGGAGGTCGACTCCAGGATCTCCACGTTGGAATAGGCGCGAAGCCGCCCTCGCAGGTAGCGCTCCAGGGAGCAGCGCGTCTGCGGGTACAGGACGATGCCGCTGCGGTGGCGCGGCATCCAGTCACCAAACTGCAACCACCGGAGGTCCTGGGTGAAGTCGAAGGGCTCGATGCCGTCCGCCGTCATCTGCTCGACGAGGCCGGGGAAGTACTGCTCCAACAGGTCCACACCCTTTCGCAGCAGGACGTGGATGTGATTGGCCTGGGGCGCGCCCGGGCGAGGGCCATCCTGGAGCACGTCCCGTTCAATGACGGTGACGCGCTCGAAATGGTCCGCCAGCACGCGCGCGGCGCAGAGCCCACCGATGCTGGCGCCAATGACAATGGCGCTCCCAGGAAGTTTGTTCATGCCGTGTCCCGCCTCTTGCAGCGTCAACGCTCGGGTTGCTCGCGGAAGCCGTTCAGGCCGCCGCCTGCTGTCCGGTCAGGTGCGCCAGGATGAGGTCGTGGACTTGCGTAGCGTGGAGTGTCTCTGCCTCGATCAGCTCGCCATGTCGTGTCATCAGCACCGGCCCATCCTCCGGGCCGGTGGGCAGGCCATGCGCCCCTTTGAGGAGGGAGCCGTCCATCGAGACGACCTCCAGTCGCGAGCGTACGCCCAGCTTCTCCTTCACGACACTGCCCCCCAGTTCCAGCATGCGCAGACCCAGCTTCGGGTCCACGAACATCTCCAGCGGGTCGTAGCCCGGCTTGCGGTAGATATCGACGGTGCGCGCGTAGTCCGGCGCACGCGCGTCATCGAGCCAGTAGAAGTACGTGAACCAGGCATCCGGTTCCGCCAGGGCCACCAGCTCGCCCGAGCGTGGGTGGTCCAGATGGTGGGCGCGCTTGCCCTCGGCATCGAGCACCTGGGCCACCCCGGGCTCCGCCTCGACCAGCGCCTTGACCTCGTCCAGGAGCGCCGGGTTCCGGACATAGATGTGCGCGATTTGCATGTCCGCGACGGCGAACGCCTCACTGCCGCTGGGATAGACGACGTCACGGCCGCCCTCTTCCCGGATCGCCAGCCACCCTCGGCGGCGGAAGAGGCGGTTCAGGTGGACGGCCCGGGACACGGGGACCGCGCCGAACTCCGAGAGGATGATGACGCGCACGCCGCGCGACTCGTAGAAGCCAATCAGCTTCCCGACGACGTCGTCGATCTCCCGGAGGCTCTTGTGGATCTCCTTCGCGTTCGGTCCAAACGTGTGCGGCGTGTAGTCCAGGTGCGGAAGGAAGACGAGTGAGAGCGTGGGGCTGTGCCGCTGCTCCAGCCACATGGCGACGTCGGCGATCCACTCCGAGGAGCGGATGCTGTAGCGGGGTCCCCAGTAGTCATACGCGGGGAAGTTCCCCAGCGCCTCGACGAGCGGCTTGCGCAGGTGGAGCGGCTCCGTGAACACGTCAGGCACCACCCGCCCGTCCGCGGTGAAGGACGGCTGCGGCGTGATGGCGTAGTCCGCCTTCGAATACATGTTCATGAACCAGCACACGCGGGCGCAGGTGAAGCTGGGGTCGAGCTTGCGGGCGGCGTCCCAGAGCTGCGGCGTCTGCACGAGCCCATCGGATTGGGGCCAGAAGCGGACCTCTCCCAACTCCCGGTTGAGCCATCCATCTCCGACGATTCCGTGCTCGCTGGGATATCTTCCGGTCAGGAACGTCGCCTGCATGGTGCAGTTCAGCGCCGGCAGGACGGGCTGGAGCGGCACCATGCGCCCCCGCTCCACGAATGCCTGCATGTTTGGCGCCGAGGGGCCGACATACCTCGCGCTCAATCCAGGCAAATCCAAAACGACGCAACGTTCCATGCCCGAAGCAAACTGCTCACGAGCAAACCAGTCAATCACCGACCAGGTTGGCCCATACCCTGGTCTGAGATGAGTGCTCAGCCAGTTCGACCAGGTCAGCCGCGTGTAGAATTTTACCGCGGCCATAGGCTGGAAAGCACTGGCGCGAGCGCTCGCGCCGGGAATGAGTGACACCGTACCCAGTGCAATGGGTAGTGAAACGAAACGGAATACATGGTCTGGAGGGGCGGGTCATGGGCCTCATTTCAGCCCGTTTCCCCGCCGATCGCGGATGCGCGGCCGGCCTTCGCGACCACGTGGTCCGCGGCAGCGGAAAATCGCGTCCCGGCCCATTTGTAACTCATTGAGTCCACCTCGGGCCAGACCCAGCAGATAGGAATTACCGAGCCCCGCACTTCAATCCCATCCAGCGCCACCTCAAAAGACACACTTCCCGACCACCATCCCCGAGGTTCTTGACGACTCGTTCCCGCGCACGCGAGACTTCGCCTGACTCCTCTCACGTCTCACCATCCATCTCCGAGGGCCATGCAGCGCGAGCGCAATGCGTTCGAAGCGCGCCCCCTCGTTGCTGTCACCCGTTGGAACGCCAGGAAAACATGGACTTCAGTTGGACTCACGAGCAGGTGGAGCTCTATGACCGTGCCCTCGCCTTCGCGCGAGCGCAGTTGCCCGAGGCCGCAAAGCCCAGCAAGGAAGCCCTGCCACGCGATTTGTGGCAACGCTGTGGTGAGTTCGGCTTCTTGGGGCTGCCCGTGCCCGCGGCGCATGGCGGACTGGGGCTGGACACACTGACCACTGCACGGGTGATGGAGGCGCTGGGGCGTGGCTGCGTGGACACCGGACTGGTGTTCTCCGTGGGAGCTCACCTCTTCGCCTGCGTGATGCCCATCCTGGAGAGCGGGGATGACGCGCAGAAGTCCCGGTACCTGCCCCGCCTGTGCTCGGGGGAATGGGTGGGCGCCAACGCCATCTCCGAACCCGAAGCGGGCTCGGATGTGTTTGCCCTGAAGACGCGCGCGGTGCGGGACGGCGACAGCTACGTGCTCGATGGTGGCAAGAGCTACGTCACCAATGGCCCCTCCGCGGACGTCTTCCTCGTCTACGCCGCCACGCAGCCGGCCCATGGGTACATGGGCCTGAGCGCCTTCCTCGTCGAGAAGGACACGCCGGGACTGTCCGTCGGGCGCGCCTTCGAGAAGATGGGGCTGTCCACGTCGCCCATCGCCCCCATCTACCTGGAGGGGTGCCGTGTCCCGGAGTCCGCGCGGCTGGGTGCGGAGGGCCAGGGCGCGGCGATGTTCAAGCGCTCCATGCAGTGGGAGCGCGCGTGCCTCTTCGCCGCCTACGTGGGCGTGATGGAGCGGGTGCTCGAACAGACGGCGGACTTCGCCCGGACCCGCAAGCAGTTCAAGAAGGCCCTGGGGAAGAACCAGGCCATCTCCCACAAGCTGGCGGACATGAAGCAGCGGCTGGAGGCATCCCGGCTGCTGCTGTACCAGGCCTGCTGGAAGATGGACCGAGGCCAGGACGCCGTCATGGAAGTGTCCCTGGCCAAGCTGGCCATCAGCGAGGCCGCCATCCAGAGCGGCCTGGACGCCATCCAGATTCACGGCGGCATGGGCTACGTGGCCGAAACGGGCATCGAGCGCGTGCTGCGTGACGCCATTCCCAGCGCCATCTTCTCCGGCACCTCCGAAATCCAACGCGACATCATCGCCAACCAGCTCGGCCTATGACACTCGACCAAATCGTCATCCGTGCAGCGGCGAAGGCTCCCGAGTCCATCGCCATCAAGGGTCCCGACGGGACCCTCACCTACGGCCAGTTGGACGCGCTCGCCAACCGCATCGCCCGCGCGCTCCAGGAGCTGGGCGTGAAGCAGGGAGACCGCGTGGGGCTGTGGACGGAAAAGTCCGTGCGCGCCGTCGCCGCGATGCAGGGCATTGCCCGGCTGGGCGCCGCCTACGTCCCCTTGGACCCGCTGAACCCCGCGACGCGAACGCGGCTCATCCTCGACGACTGCGGCATTGACGTGATGGTGACCACCACCACGCGCGCGTCCGAGCTCCACAACGCCGGCGTGAGCCGGCTGCGCTACCTGCTGGTGGACGACAAGGGGCCCGAGATCTGCTGGAACCGGCTGTCCGGTTTTTCATCTGAGCCGCTGCCGCCGCACGGCGCGGGCGACCACGACCTGGCGTACATCCTCTACACGTCAGGCTCCACGGGAACGCCCAAGGGCGTGTGCATCAGCCAGCGGAACGCGATGGCCTTCATCGAGTGGTGCCATGCGCTCCTGGGCACCACACCGGAGGACCGCTTCAGCAACCACGCGCCGTTCTTCTTCGACCTCTCGGTGCTGGACCTGTATGCGGCCTTCATGGGCGGCGCGTCCGTCACGCTCATCCCGGAGGCGCTGGCCTTCGCGCCGGAGAAGCTGGTGGAGCTGGTCCTCCGCGAGCGGTTCACCTGTTGGTACTCGGTGCCGTCGGCGCTGATGCTGATGATGCAGGAAGGCGGCCTGCTGAAGCATGGGGCGCTGCCCTTCCGCGCCGTGCTCTTCGCCGGCGAGCCGTTCCCCATCCGGCACCTGCGCCCGCTTCGTGAGCACCTGCCACAGGCGCGGTTCTTCAACCTCTATGGACCCACGGAGACCAACGTCTGCACCTTCCATGAGGTGACGGACATTTCGCCCCACCGCACCGAGCCGGTGCCCATTGGCCGAGCGAGCTGTGGCAACCGCGTGTGGTTGGCCCGGCCGCCGCCGGGCTCAGAGGAAGCGCGGGAGGAAGGCGACGGCGTGGGCGAGCTGATGGTGGAAGGCCCCACGGTGATGCTGGGCTACTGGGGCCAGCCCCGCCATGGGAGCGGGCCGTATGCCACGGGGGACCGCTGCCGCGAGGTGCCGGACGGCACGTTCGAATACCTGGGCCGCCGCGACAACATGCTGAAGGTGCGCGGGCGCCGCATCGAAGCGGGCGAAATCGAAGCGGCGCTGCTCACGCACCCGGACATCCGCGAGGCAGGCGTGATTGCCACCGGCTCCGGCCTGGAAGCGCGGCTGGTGGCCTTCGTGGTCAGCGGCGCCAGCAAGCCCCCTTCCCTGCTCAAGGTGAAGAAGCACTGCGCGGAGCGGTTGCCTCGCTACATGATTGTCGACGAGGTCCGCGTGCTGCCCGAGCTGCCCCGGACTCCCAACGGCAAGCTCAACCGGCGCGCGCTCAGGGAACTGACGCAGGCGCCTTGAGCCGGTGACGGGCCGCCAGGGAGCCTGGCGGCCCTCCCCACACCGTCCGTGCAACCGCCCCATGCCTGCCCGCCTGCCCACAACGTCTCCTCGACTTCGTACAGGCCCCCGACCATGATGGCCGCGCGCGTCAACCGGGCCACATGGATTCCACCACAGCTGAACGTCCTCGCCGGCGGTGGGCTCGAATCATCGCGGGCGTGGTTTTTACAATCCTAGTCGTGCTCCCCGCGCTGGCACTGGTCGCTGCCGTGGTGGTGTTGCGCAACCTGGACAGTCCCTGGCTGAAGCAGCCCATTGTCTCCGAGGTGAAGGCGGCCACCGGGCTCCAGGTGGACTACCAGGTCGCCCAGGTCGAGCTCCTCTCGGGGTTGAAGTTGGGTGGGCTGGTGGTGCTGACACCCGCTCCGTTCCATACCGCCGCGCCCGAGTTGCTGCGCGTCGGCACGTTGGAGGCGCACTGGTCGCCCCGTGCGCTGGTGACCGGTCCCATCCGGATTGAGCGGGTGGTGGTGCGGGACGTGGCGCTCGCCCTGGTCGCTGACGATTCAGGCGCCACCTCCCTCACGGGACTGACGGGACCTGAAGCCCCAGAGCCGCCGCCCGTTGAAGCGCCGGTGAGTGCCTCCCAGCAGGTCGCCAACCTCCTGGGAGCGCCGCTTCCTGTCGGGCACGTCGATGTGACGGGCGTGTCGCTGAGCTACGTCCGCGTCCAGCGTGGCGAAGTCGCCGAGCGCTGGTCCCTGGGCGGGCTCGCGGCGCGGGTCGAAGCGAAGCAACACGACGGGGAATGGAAGGTCTTCGCGAACCTGGGCCAGGCGGGCGCCCCGCTGCCGCTGGAACTGCGCCACGAAGGCGCCGCCACGCCCCCGGCCCTCGCGGAGTTGGCGTTCGCCCTTTCGCTGGAGGCTGGTGCTTCGGCCGCTCGCGCGCAGGTGGACCTCGATGTCACCCAGCAGACCTTCGACCCACGCTTCTCGGTCCGGTCGCTGCTTCACGGCGCGGTGGCCGCGCGGTTCGATGTCGAGAAGCGCCACATCGCCGTGGAGCTGGAGCGCACCCAGTTGACGGACAGCGCGGAGCTCGAGGCCCAGGCCGTGCTCCCGGATGCCGCGGACGCGCCCCCGGTCGTGACACGCGCCCTGGCGGACATCGAGCTTGGAAGGCTGCTGGCGGCAATCCCTCCCGAATGGCGTCCGTTCACGCTCGAGCGCGGCAAGGTCAAGCTGGACGCACAAGACGTCACCCTGAGCGCGATGCCTCAACTGGGGCCTCGCGGCAGACTGGGCCTGGACGTGGACGTCGCGTCGCTCCGGGTGACGGGTGAGCCAGTCCGGCTGGCGCTCGGCGGAGGACGCGTCACCCTGGTGGCGACACCTGATCCGCGGCAAGGGCTCTCCGCGCAGCTGACGTTCGGAATCGATGGCCTCGACGTGGGAGGCCCCACGGCCCTGCGGATTCCAAAGGCCCACGGTGAAGTGAAGGGACATCAGCTCCGCCCAGAGCCCTCATCCCCGCTCCAGGTCGCCGGGAACGCGAGCCTGTCGGGCATGGTGGAGTCCCTGGACCTCCGGACTCCCGACCTCCGAGCGCAGGCCGAACGGATGGGCTTCCAGCTCAGCGCGCCGCTGGCGGCAGCACCTCCCCTCGCACTGAGCGCGAACGTGCCCGTCGGGGCGCTCCATGTGTCGTCGCCGGATGGGCGCACGCTGCTGAAAGGCCCCGTGCGCGTGAAGCTCGATGCGTCGAACGCGTTCCCACAGCTCGACGAGCCCCAGCTCAGCCGAGGCCGCGCGCAGCTCGTGCTCGACATCGGCGACATTCAGGCGTCCCTGGATGCCACCAAGGACACCGACGCGGTGTCTTACACCCTGGCCGCTCGGACCCCGGACCTCGCCGCCGCCCGCCCCTTCATTCCCGACTCGGTCGCGGCGCGCATTCCGTGGCGGCACCTGGGCGTGAGCCTGGACTCCAAGGGCAGCGTGAAGGCGCTCTTCTCATCCGCGCCCCGGCTGGAGCACCGCACGGAGCTGAAGCTGCAACGGCCCGCGTGGGACAACGTGACGGCCAGCGACGTCGCCGTCGTGATGCGCTCGCGGGGTGACGCCTGGCGCCACCAGGGCGATGTGGACCTGCGAATCGAAGGGCTCCGGACTGGTGAGAAGGACATGGGGCTCCAGCATCAGACGCTGACCCTGGACCTCAACCGCCGGAAGCCCGCGTTCCGGTTGGGCCTCACCAGTCATGAAGGGCCGAAGGTCATGCTGGACGCCGCGGCGGCGTTCGACCGGAAGGCCCGCGCCCTTCGCATCGACGTGAAGGGCGACATTCCCCCACTGGGCCCCCTGGCGCCCTTGCTGGCCATGGCGCAGGTGCCCCCGGAGCTGGATGCCGGGCGGCTCGCGGTGGGCATCGAGCTGCACGGCACGCTTCGCGGCGTGCTCACGGGTGTCACAGCCGATGGCACCCCGCGACTCGCCCCGGACCCGGCGCGTACCGCCAGCTTCGATGGAACAGCGGTGGTGAGCGCGCGGGGCCTGCGCTGGAGGCAGGACGCCCTTTCGCTCAACGTTCCCGCGCTGCATTGGCAGCTGGCGTCTCGCGTCGAAGGTCCCAAGCGAACCGTTCACAGTGACCTGCGCGTGGAGAAGCTCACGGTCGGATTGAGCGATCGGCGGCTGTCCTTCTCGGAGCTGACCAGCGACACCACCGCCAGCTTCGCCGAGGCGCTGGAAGCGGATGACATCGAGCTGAAGCAGCACTTGAAGCTTCGCGCGCTCGAACAGAACCCGGCGCTGCCCTATCCGGTCCAGGACGTGGAAGCGACGTTCTCCGCGCGGCGCAAGCCCACGGGCGTCATCCATGTTCCCCAGCTCCAACTGACCAACGCGGGGACCAGCACCCATTTAAAGGTCCGGGGGCGGCTCGACCTCAGCGAGGACCGGCGCCGCCTGGGGCTCCGGGGCGAGCTGTCGCAGGACATGGCCAGGCTCGCGCGCCCCGGGATGCTGGAGGGAAGCGGCAAGGTCACCGTCGACTTCCGCGTGGGCTCACCCGACCTCGTCGTCTTCCGGACCGTCTCCAACCTGCTCCTCCAGGACTTGAACCTGCGCCTGCCCGAGCAGGGGTTCGAGATTGAAGGGATGGACGGCAACGTCCCGCTCACCGAGAACCTCGAGTTCAGCGAGGGACAACTGCGGCTGCTGAGCGACATCGACGTGAACCCGTACCCGATGCTTCGTTTCGCCGACCAGCATCCCCTGCTCTCCCGCAGCGGGTATGTGTCCGCCAAACGCATCAGCACGCCGCTCGTCGCCGTCGCGCCCCTGGCGGGGAACCTGTCCATCGACCAGCACGTCGTCTCCATGACGCAGTTGGAGATGGGGGTTCGCGGTGGGCGCATCACCGGACAGTGGCTCCTGGACTGGCAAGGCAAGCACTCCACCCTGGAGGCCCGCGTGCGAGCCACCGGGGTCCAGTCCTCCCGAGGCGAGCCCTTCGACGGCAATGCCGCCGTGGTCATCTCCGCGAAGGACCGCAGCATCAATGGCCGCGCGGAGATTCTGCGCATTGGCAACCGCCACCTGCTGGACCTGCTCGACATCGAAGACCCCCGCCATGTCAACCCCGCCACCAACCGGGTCCGCTATGCCTTGCGGCTGGGCTACCCGGAGCACGTGCGGGTGAGCTTCAACCACGGCTTCGGCAGCCTGCGCATCACCATGGGCGGCCTGGCGAAGCTGCTCAGCATCGACGAAATCCGAGGCATCCCCATGGGCCCCATCGTCGACCAGCTCATCAAATCCATGACTCCTCCGGAGACCACGCCATGAAACACCGTGGGTTGCTGCTGTGGGCCGCCCTCGCCACGTCCGGGTGCATCAGCGCACCGGAGATTGTCATGGTGGACCGCGCGACGGCGCTCGAGGAACAGGCCTCGGGCTCGTTCAAGGACGTGGAGCAGCGGCTGGCTCGCGCGGGCATGAATCCCACGCCGGTGCCATTCACACCCAATCAACTGGAAGAGCTGGGCATCCAGCCCACGCCGCTGGTGGAGAACATCGGCAGGACGCCCGCGGACCGCGTTGACGACCTGCTCCGTCGCCACTGCGTGGGCGAAGGGCGGGACGGGCTGCTGGTGAATACCCGGCGCCGCTGCCAGGCCGGGCGAATGACAGCCGACGACGTGGCCCTGGTCGAGCGGGTGAATCGCTCCCGTCAGTTGCTCTGGAAGTGGATGCGGTCGGCCCGCCCCGACGTCCCGGAAGAGACGCTGCGCCGGAACTGGCACAAGGTGCACGCGGAGGGTGTCGTCTGCGGCGGTTGGGTCGAGGCCGAGGATGGGACCTGGGGAGAGAAGCAGTGCTGACGCGGCGGAGACGGGGCGTCGTGGCCCTGGTGACGCTGATCGCGGGGAGCGTCTGGGCGCAGGACGATGAGAACGATGGAGGACTGCGCACGCCCACCCGGCTCACCGTGGGCGTGGGCGACCAGTTCCTGGGGCAGTTGGCGCCTGATGGGAACACGTTGATCTTCGCGTCCAACCGCAGCATCGCGACCGAAATCTTCACGCAGGACCTGGAGCGCGGACGCGAGCGCCGGCTGTTCGACGAAGGCGCGGATGTCACCTGGCCGCGCATCAGTCCCGACGGCAAGCACCTGCTCTACATCTCGTTCCGCAACCAGGCCGGTGGCCAGCTTTGCGTGCGCGAGTTGCCCACCGCGAAAGAGCGCAGGTGTCTCGAAGGAGACGCCAACGCCCTCCAGGCGGAGTGGATGGACGCGTCGCACATCGCGCTGGTGAGCCGGACCACCATCCAGGGCGACCTCCACCTGTCGCGCGTCGAGCTGGGCGGCGAGTGGCGCGTGACGCCCCTGCTCGAGCGGAACCTGACCAGCCCGACCCTCTCCCCCGATGGGCGCTGGCTGGTGTACGTCCCCATCGAGCGCTCCGTGCGGCAGGTGGGCCCCGGCTTCGCCGCGCGCGCCGCGCCCCATCTGGAGGCGCTGCGCCTGGATGCCCCCGGCGCGAAGCCCGTCCCGCTGTCGCTCGACATCCCGGGGCAGACGGGACAGCCGACGTTCTCCCGGGATGGGCGCTACCTGTACGTGGTGCAGTTCTTCACGGACTCGAATGCGGATGGCGTCATCGATGCCAGCGACAGCGGCGTGCTGTTCCGGGTGCCATTCGCGACGGAGCGTGACGACGCCGCCGAGCAAGCCGCCGCCGCCAATCCGGACCAGCTCACCAGTGCCTCCTGGAACTGCCAGTACCCGGCGCCCGCGGCCACGGCTCTGGCGGCGACCTGTTCACGCGCGCAGTCCCTGGACGTGTACCAGATGCCGCTGGATGGCCAGGTCCCCAGTGCCTGGGATGCACGCCGGCTCAGCGAAGAGCTGAGGATGGTGGGCCGCCGCGCCGATGAGCTGCTGCTCTATCGCCACCGGCTGCTGCTCGAGACGCGGCCCAGACTTCGCCGCCTGCTGATGATGCGCATGAGCATGCTGCACCTGGCCTACGAGGACTTCAGCGCGGCGGAGTTCTACGCCCGCCACCTGGGCTCGGTGAGCGACCCCGCCACCGCGGGCCTGGAGGAACCGCTCCGCGTCCTCATCGAACACCGGCGAGCCATGAAGGAGCGCGAGCGGGGCCGCATGGTGGAGGAGCTGAGTGTCGCGGAGCAGAAGCGCATGGCCGCGCTGGATCCCGCGAACGCGCCCAGCCCCGCGGCCGCTGTCTTCCAGCGCGTGGTGCGCAGTGAGCTGGCGGATGACGCGGGTGACTTCACGCGGGCCCGGAAGGAGCTGGAGGCGGCCGAAATCGCCGACACCACGCCGCGCGCGGTGCTGGAGGCGTACCACGCGCGAGCAGACGCGCTGTACCGGAAGCTCCATGAGCGCGAGCCCTTGATTGAAGCGGGCCGGCGGCTCTCCGAGCACCGCATCTTCCCGGCCGACGACCAGCTCGACTTCGCTCGCGCCGCGGTCCGCGCCCTGTACCGGGGACGCCCCTACGACGAGGCGGACGCGGCGATGGCGCAGGCACTCACGACAGCGCCCGTTGGTTCGGCCTACGCGTACGCGCTGGAGCTGGGCCGCCACATCAATGCGCTCCGAAGCGAGCGGCCTCCTCGTGCCGTGCGGGAGGCGCTGCTCGGATTCTACCGGCAGCAGAAGGACCCGCTGCGCAGACGGGTCCTGGTTCAGGACGCCGTGGAGCGGGCGGCGGGGCTCGGCGCCGATGGCATCATGGAATCGCTGGCGATGGTCTACGTCGACGACACGCCACCGGGGAGCGAGGAGCGACGCCGCGCCGAGCGGCTCTTTCGCCGCGCAATAATGGGCCGCGCCTACCGGCGGCTGGCGCGGCAACGCCAGGACATGGCGCGTGCGGACTTCGACCTGGTGACGCAGCGGACGGGCTCGCTGGAGAGCGCCGTCGAAGCCATGAACCTGCGCTTGCGAGCCGGCGTCAGTCCGGATGTGGTGGAGAAGGAAGTCACCACCACCGCTCCGAACATGGCGAAGCCGCTCGCGCACTTCGTGAAGGCCTACGTCACCGCGCGCCAGCTCTCCAAGTTGGAGGGGGATGCCCATGCGCAGGCCGTGACCTCGGCGGTGAGGGAGCTGCGTGCCGCGTGGCCGGAGCTGAAGAACCAGCGCGTGGTGCAGGCGCTCCTGGGCGCCATCCATCACGAGGACTTCCTGCGCAACCGCAACCCCGCCGCCGCCGAGCGCGCCAACCGCTACTACATGGTGGCCCTGGACCTGATGCGGAACAACGTCCGCTACCGGGCCATGATTCTCGGCGCGCTGGGGCTGCTGCACACGCAGGTGGGCAACTTCCACATCGCCCTGGGCTACCTCGAACAGCGGGACAAGCTGCCGTACGCGGACAATTGGGCGGGGCTCGCGGTGTCCATGGCGCGGGCCCACGCGCTGCTCCACGTCGACCGTGAAGCCGACGCGGCCCAGGCGGCGGACAAGGCCCTGGCCATGGTGGAGACCACGCAGCGGCTGTCCAGGTTCCTCCCGCTGGCCCTGGACCGCGCCGCGCTCTACAACCTCGCCGCGGGCCGCTTCGAACGGGCGCTGACGCTCTATGACCGGGAGCTGCCGCTCGTGGAAGCGAGCCCCCAGGACGAAGAGGGCCTGCGCAACCGGATGGTGGTGCGGCTGGCGCGCGGCGCAGCGGCGCTGGGTGCTGGTCAGCCGCAGCGGACCTTGGAGGACCTGGAGCAGGTCGAGCGAGACCTGGCGACGCCCGGTGTCCGGAGCGCGTTGAAGTGGGCCCACTCCACGCCGGAGCATGTCCTGCGCTCCTACCGCCTCATCGCCTCGGGCCTGCGCGCGAACGCGGAGACCCGGCTGGGACGCCTGGACGCCGCGGCGCGGGCGCTCGAAACGCGGCGCAAGCTGTACCTTGCGCAGTTCGACCAGTTGGACCGCGATGAGGACATCCGCGCCGTGACGCTGGCGGAGCTGCGGCTGGCGGAGAACGCGGTGGACCAGCAGGACCCGGCACAGGCGGCGCGCTGGCTGGGCGAGGCGTTGAAGCACTCCGACTCGCTGGTCGCGCGGACGCACGCGAACGTCGATCCGGGGCAACTGGACGTGCTCTGGTTCGCGGCACAGTTGAATGTGAAGGGCGACGGAGGCTTGCCCTTCGACGTGCCTCAGCGACTGGGCAAGGCGCGCCGCACCCTGGTCGAGCTGCGTGACCCGGCCTGGCGTTCGTACCTGGCGTGGTTCGAAATCTACGCTGCGCTCGCGGCGCCCGCCGCCGAGGAGGCCCGTTCGGCCCCGTAGGCCGCGCCCCAGGGCTCCCGGTGCTCCAAGGCGAGCGGGCTCAGGCGGGCAGCGCGCGTGACAGCGCCTGCCGTACCGCCGCGCGCACGGGCGCGGGGACCTCATCCCCGGGGATGCGCCGGCACAGGGACACCGTGCGCTTGAGCGCGTCACACGCGTCGCTGCAGCGGGGGCAGCGGGACAGATGGTCCTCCAGGCGCACACAGGCGGCCTGGTCCACCTCCTCCGCGGCGAACTCCGACAGCTCCTGCGCCAGCTCCGGACACCCCGCGCCCTGTCCGTGGGCGCCCTCCCCCAGGAGGGTGGCGAGGTGCTCGCGCATCTGGAGCCGCGCGCGGTGCAACCGGCTCTTGAGCGCACGCACCTCGATGCCCACCACGCTGGCCGCGTCCTCGGCCGTGAGCCCCTCCACGTCCCGGAGGATGAGCACCTCTCGATGCGCCTCCGGCAGCGCGAGGATGGCCGCCTGCAACACCTCGCCCATCTGCCGCGCGTGGGAGACCATGTCCGGCGTCGCCTCCTCCGCCGCGACGTTCGTGGCCGCGGGCGAGTCGAGCGGCTGGAAGTCCTCCGGCGCGCCGACGCGACGGCGGCGCAGGCGGAAGCAGTGCGTGCGGGCCACCTGGTACAACCAGGTGGACAGCGCCGCGTCCCCCCGAAACGCGTGGATGCCCCGGAAGGCGGAGAACAGCGTCTCCTGGAGGACCTCCATGGCGTCCTCCTCGGAGCCGCACATGCGCAGGCCAAATCGGTACACCTGCTTCTCATGGCGGGCGAGGACCTCGTCCAGGGCCTTGTCGTCGCCAGCGCGCGCGGCCTCCATCAACTGCTCATCGGTTCGCGTCGACATCCGCCCTTCGCCTCCTCATCGGAAGAACGCCCAGTCACCAGGATGCCTTCCTGGATGGCGCCAGGAGGTTACATCGCGCAAGACCTAGCGCCGGTGCTGAAGCGACAGGCCGAGATGCCCCCCGGACGCGGCGTGCCCGGGAGGCCGCCAGCTCCCGCCCAGCGTGGCTCGAAGCGCCTGCCGACGGAGATACCAACTGAGCCCGGCATCCAGCCGCGCCCCGCCCGGGGCGTCCGCCAGGGCGCCGCCCGTGACTCGCGCCACCAGCGCCCACGGCTCGAGCACCGTGGCCCCCGGCCCCGGCAGGTTGAGGCCCGCGCGGACGTGAGCGAGCAGCGCGTGTCCCTGGGGGGATGCTACCTGGTGGAGCTCGGCCGAGAGCACCAGCGGGCGCAGGCGCAGGAGCGCGTCCACGCCCCAGGAGCGTGCGTCGCCCCCGGGCTCCGTGCTCCCTTGCAGGGCCAGGGTGAGGCCCGGCCGAAGGCCGAAGTCATTCATGGGCAGGCTGAGGGAATACACATCCGCCTCGGGTGCGCCCAGGGTGAGCGCGGCGCGGGCCACGAGCAGCGGCGGTCGCCATGCCCCCTCCGGCCCGGGGCGGTACACCACCACGCCCGAATCATAGCGCACGCTCCAGCCCTCCCCCCGGAGCAG
>NZ_SRLV01000210.1:0-518 GCF_006518205.1 Myxococcus sp. CA005
GCGGTGACGACTCTCCTGTCGAACCCACCGCAAACAGTGCGTCCTGGCCGAGCGCATGGAGCCCCCAGTACCGGCCGGGTGAGTCGTGGCGCTGGGCCGCCCCTGTAATCTCATACAAGTGGCCCAGGGTGGAGGCTGCGAATACCTGAGCTGGATTTCCGATCCCGACAACACCTGAGAAGTAGTCGTTCTTGCCAGGGAGGTCGAACTGGATAGGGTAGCAGGTGCTCCCGGTGTGCTCGCCTATATGGCCGTCCTCGCCGACCACAACAAGATTACTATTATTGGGATTGACCCACGCCGCGTGCCAGTCCAGCTTGTTTCCGGCCGGCCCACACCGGTTCGTCGTATCCCCGCTGTGACTCACGAACGCTGAAGTCGCGTCCATCTTCACCGCCAGCCTGCCCCCCAATCCCGCCACCCACACCGGGTAACCACTCGGGTGCACGGCCACCGTCCTCCAATTGCCCCCTGCCAGCACGGGGTCCACCACCTTCTTCAGCGAGCCGCAGGACATC
>NZ_SRLV01000211.1:0-481 GCF_006518205.1 Myxococcus sp. CA005
GGGGTGGGCAGTGACTCCAGCACGGACTGCCACAGCAGGTCACTGCGAAAGGCCAGCGCCTGGGCCGTGGTGACGAGCAGACCGCTGTCGAGCGCTTCCTGGACCTCGGTGATGATGCCGGCGGAGGGCTCGCCGAGCACCCCGGTGATGTCGTCGGGCCGGAACGTGGGGCCCAGCACCGCCGCCACCTGCAGTACCAGGCGGGTTCTGCGCGAGAGAGTTCCCAGTTGCTCTTCGACGAGGTTCAGGAACCGCCGCGGAAGCGCGGGGCGGACGGGCAGACCGTGCAGGCGCATCGCCAGTGCGCTGGTCCTGTCCTGCTCTCCGGACTCGGTGAGATGGGCGAGACCGTTTTCGGTGCGGATCTTGCCTTCGTCGAGATAACCGTTCACCAGTTCGGTGATGTTGCGCGGATTGCCGTCGAGAGCTGCCAGATGGCTCAGTAGGTCCCGCTCCGGTCGGGCCTGGCACAGCGCACGCG
>NZ_SRLV01000212.1:0-470 GCF_006518205.1 Myxococcus sp. CA005
CCTGACGACCGGCACCCCGGAGGGCGAGGGGGCCTTCCTGGACGAGTACTCCGTCGAGGCCGCCCGGAAGGAGCGCGCCGCCGCCGTCCGGGCAGGCTCGGGCGTGCTGGAGGCCCGGGCCCCGTCCGTCACGCTGGCCCGCCAGGGAGAGGACTGGCGCGTGGTGGAGTCCCGCCCCGCGGACGTGCCCCGCGCGGCGCTGAAGAAGTTCCTGGACCAGGTGGAGTCCCGCGACTGGAAGGGCGCGTGGGGCCTGCTCGCCTCGCCGCTGAGGGCCCGCTATACGCCGGAGCGCCTGAAAGAGGACTTCGAGCGCGAGCCCCTGGCCCGGGAGCGCCTGCGCCGAGCCCGGCTGGCCCTCAACACCCACGTGCGCGTGGCGGCGGGTGAAGCGCTGTTCCCCCTGGGGGGCGAGCGCGCGGTGCGGCTGGTGCTGGAGGATGGCGAGTACCGGGTGGCAGCCATCGAAT
>NZ_SRLV01000213.1:0-468 GCF_006518205.1 Myxococcus sp. CA005
ACACCCTGGGGTTCGTCGGCAGCGTCAGATGGGTATAAGAGACAGGTCGTGGGGGGCGTGTGTCGGTCGAAGCGGATTCCGTCGGGGGGGCAGTACCCGTGCGCGAGCTGGGCGAACCACGGGTTCAGCGTCGAGGGGACGGGCTCCGGAGCGGGGCCGTCATCGTGTGGCTCGGGGGCGACGTCGGCGTCGGCTTCCTCCAGGTCGTCGTCCGATTCGATGAGCTGCGCTGCACTGGTGGCGGAAATCTCCGCTTCCTCCACCTCATCGCTGCTGATTTCGTCCGGCTCCTCGGGTTGGGGCCGCGCGCGGGAGTGGCTGTCGTCGTCCCCCTCGTCGATGGACTGGGCTTCGTCCTCGGAGATTTCCTCGGGCTCTTCGTCCTCGCCGCCGGGGACCGAGACCGAGGCCTTGAACGCCTGCGGGCTGACGGGTTCGAGCCGGGGGGGGCCGTCCACGGACTGGAGC
>NZ_SRLV01000214.1:0-465 GCF_006518205.1 Myxococcus sp. CA005
GGAGCCCGCATGACCGCCCCCTTTGTCTCCCCCGACGCCGCTCAATTGCTGGCCATGCTGGCCGCTCAGGCCGGCCCGAAGCTGCGCGACATCACGCCGGCGGACGGGCGGGCCATGTACGTCGCTCTCGCCCAGATGGCTGATCCGCCGCCGGTCGCCTGCCCCACCGCCGAGATCGCCATTCCCGGCCCTGCGGGCGCTGTTCCCGGCCGGCCCTATGGCGACAAGGCGAGCGAAGGGCCGCTGATCGTCTTCTTCCACGGCGGCGGCTGGGTGATCGGCGACCTCGCCACCCATGACAGCTTCTGCCGTCACGTGGCGGCGAGCCTTGGCCTGCGCGTGCTGGCGGTGGACTATCGCCTGGCGCCCGAGCACGCCTTCCCGGCGGCCTATGACGACTGTCTCGCCGCCTTCAATTGGGCCAAGTCAGGTCCGGCCGAGCTGGGGCCGAAGCCCACCAAGTTC
>NZ_SRLV01000215.1:0-458 GCF_006518205.1 Myxococcus sp. CA005
GAGCAGCGCGACGGTGCCGCCTTTGCCAAGGCGATGGCAGACAACGGCGTGATCATCGGCCGCAGCTGGCCGATCTGGCCGCAGCGCGTGCGCGTGACCGTCGGCACCGAGGACGAGATGGCCGCGTTCCGCGGGGCATTTGCCAAGGTCGCCGGCGTACCGGCCTGACCCTGTTGGTGGGGGCGAACCTTGGTTCGCCCCATCCACGCATGGCGTGGATCTACTGTTGTGGGTGCCGACCGCTGGTCGGGGTGGGTGCCGACCGTTGGTCGGCACACCATGGCGCTCACCAGCGCGGGGTCTTGGTCAGCGGCGGCGCCTGGTGCTGGCGATCATAGGCACGCAGTTCGTCACGGATGTGCGCGATGCGCTGCCGGCCGAGAGCGTTGCGGCTGTCGTCCAGCACCACGCCGTCGAGCAGCTCGGCCATGCGCTGCACGGTGGGCAGCATCTTCTCC
>NZ_SRLV01000216.1:0-443 GCF_006518205.1 Myxococcus sp. CA005
CGCTGGGTAAACAGATCGTTCACGGCAAATACGTACCTGGCTCGCCACTTCCGGCTGAGGCGGAGCTCTGTGAAGAGTTTGCAACCTCGCGCAACATCATCCGTGAGGTGTTCCGTTCGCTGATGGCGAAGCGGCTGATTGAAATGAAACGTTATCGCGGGGCGTTTGTGGCACCGCGTAACCAGTGGAATTACCTCGACACTGACGTACTGCAATGGGTGCTGGAAAACGACTACGACCCACGGCTTATCAGTGCCATGAGCGAAGTGCGAAATCTGGTGGAACCGGCGATTGCCCGTTGGGCAGCAGAGCGCGCGACTTCCAGCGATCTGGCGCAGATTGAATCGGCGCTGAACGAGATGATTGCCAACAATCAGGACCGCGAAGCGTTTAACGAAGCGGATATTCGCTACCACGAGGCGGTGCTGCAGTCGGTACATAAC
>NZ_SRLV01000217.1:0-437 GCF_006518205.1 Myxococcus sp. CA005
ATGGCAACCAACAGCTGTTCAGCAAGCTCAATGATGTCGTCTTGTTCGACAAAGGACGCTTCGATATCAAGTTGGGTGAATTCCGGCTGGCGGTCGGCTCGGAAATCTTCATCGCGGTAGCAGCGAGCGATTTGGTAGTACCGTTCGATTCCGCCGACTTGAAGTAACTGTTTGAACAACTGTGGTGACTGCGGCAGCGCGTACCAGGATCCTGGGTCTAACCGAGCTGGGACCAAAAAGTCGCGGGCACCTTCAGGTGTGGACCGGGTCAGGGTTGGGGTTTCCACCTCAATGTAGTCCTGGTCAGCCAACAGGTTGCGGGCCACGCGGTTCACTTCCGAGCGTAAGCGCATGATGCGGGCTGGTTCGGGGCGGCGCAAGTCGAGGTACCGGTGTGCTAAGCGCACTTCCTCGCCCACTTCGACATGTTCATCAAT
>NZ_SRLV01000218.1:0-428 GCF_006518205.1 Myxococcus sp. CA005
CGGTAAGGCGTTGCAGGATCGCGCTCGCGTCGTTCCCTACGTCTGCGGCGGACCAGAGCTGGTCGGCGAGCGTCTCGTACACGCCGATCTGGGCCGGGTCGGTGATACGGAGCTCCGCGGTGATGTTCTCGACGAGTACGTGGTCGTCGAGGATCCAGAATCCGTGAATCGGCGTGTGCGGCAGAGTTCGCCCAGCCGGAAGTATGCCCATCCGCAGGTTCGGCAGCGCGAGGATGGTGTTCAGCCGGTCCAGCTGTGCGATCATGTCAGCCGGTGGGACCACGGAGTGCAGCAGAGCTGACTCCGTGATCAGGATGTCGATCCGTTTATCCGGTTCGTAGAGGACTTCCTGTCTGCGAAGACGTTCGCGTACCGCCTCGTCGGGATCACGCTCAGTGCCGTGAAGGTCCGATTGAGTGGTGAAGACG
>NZ_SRLV01000219.1:0-423 GCF_006518205.1 Myxococcus sp. CA005
GCCGGCGGCTGTGCTCGTCGTCGCGCTGGGTCTCGTCGACTGGCACACCGCCCTGGCGGAGGTGCGGTTCATGCTGCCGACGATCGGGTTTCTCGCGGCGATGCTCGTCGTCGCCGAGATCTGCGCACGCGCAGGCGTTTTCGCCTGGGTCGGGGTGGTACTGGCCAGGTGGAGTCACGGTTCGGTGATCGGATTGCTGCGCATCGTGTTCGTGGTGGCAGCCATCACGACCGCTGTACTGTCCCTCGACACCACGATCGTCCTGCTGACCCCGGTGGCGGTGCTGACCGCACGACACATCGGCGCACGGGTCACACCCATCGCCTACGCGAGCAACCATCTGGCCAACAGCGCCTCGACGCTTCTACCCGTCTCCAACCTGACCAATCTGCTCGCCTTCGGCGCGGCCGGGCTGTCGTTCAC